>CALGBT010000051.1 GCA_937884235.1 uncultured Pseudomonadota bacterium | reverse complement strand
GGGATTGAACCGCCGACCTCTACCGTGTCAAGGTAGCGTTCTCCCGCTGAACTACGCGCCTGCTTCCAGACATCAAGGCCAATATTGCAAAATGGCTTCCAGTTGTCAACCTCTCCCTTGTTGCCGGAGGGGGAAAGTGATTGAGGTAATTACCATTGGCCAGGCAATGCGTCAAGGAAAAAGGGCAGTATCTCACCATGAAATCAGGCGGCGGGTTACCCGGAGTGTTCTCCGGCGCAGTAGTAGTAGCCCGGTGGCCAGGAGGGATAGGAGCAGCAATGGCGCACCCGAGCCGACAGGCCCCGCCTGGCAACTGCTGTCGACATCGCCATTGGCGACTTCGTCAATGTCAACGCACTTGCCGTAGAGGCGATGCTGTCCTTCTGCGCACTCATCGCTGAAGGTGCCGTCGCTGCTTCCCCAGGCATCAACTCCGGGATCGCCGTTCCAGCCGATATCGGCTCCGGGACCGTAGCAAATACCTTCTTCGGGTTGGCATTCATCCTTGGTGCCGCATTCGCCGCAGCTACCGCCACAGCTATCATCGCCACATTGCCTGCCTTCACAGTCAGGCTGGCAGCTCAGACAGACTCCGGCGGCACTGCAGACCAGGTCCTGGCCGCAGATGCCGCAGCTGCCGTCGCAGCCATTGTCGCCGCACTCCTTGCCGAGGCAGCTGGGAATGCAGTCGCCTACGCACTGGCCGGCGGAGCACTGCTGAGAGAAGCCGCACGCGCCACAGGCCCCGCCACAGCCGTCGGTGCCGCACTCCTTGCCGGCACAGTCAGGCATGCAGTCGGCAACGCAGTGGCCCTGGAGGTTACAGAACTGTGTGGGTGGGCAGCCCCCGCAGGTGCCGCCACAGCCGTCGTCACCGCATTGCTTGCCAGTACAGTTAGGCAGGCAACTAGAGGTACAGTGACCATTGGTGCAGAGCTGATTGGGAGGGCAGGTCCCGCAGCTACCGCCGCAACCGTCGTCGCCACACTGCATGCCGGCGCAGTTGGGCTGGCACTGCGCATTGCAGTGACCATCAGCAGTGCAGAAGAAATTTGGCGGGCAAGTCCCGCAAGTCCCACCACAGCCGTCGGCACCACACTTCTTGCCGGTGCAGCTGGGCTGACATTCCTGCTGGCAGTGGCCGGCATTGCAGAATAGCCCGGGCGGGCACTGGCCGCATGTTCCACCGCAGCCATCGGCACCGCATTGCTTGCCATTGCAGTCTGGCTGGCAGCCGCCAACACATTTGGCATTCTGGCAATTCTGCCCTCCGGGGCAGCTACCGCAGCTGCCACCACAGCCATCGGGCCCACACTGCTTGCCGGTGCATTGAGGCTGGCAGACGCCGCCCACGCATTTGCCGTTCTGGCAGCTCTCGCCTTCAGGGCAGCTGCCGCAGGTTCCGCCGCAGCCGTCATCACCGCAGGTCTTGCCGGCGCAGCTGGGGGCGCAAGGTTGGCAGCTGCCGCAGCTCTCATCCTCTACCTCGCTGACGCAGATGTCGTCCCACATGGTTTCGCAGCAGAAGGAATCGATGGCGCAGACACAGGCCTGAATGCCCGGATCGCTGCAGCCCGGAGTTTCAAGGGGTGCACAGCAGTCGCCGCCGCCAGCGCACTGGCCACAGTCGGCGGGGCAGACCTCGCAGTTCTCGCCCCCTTGACACTCCCCGTCACCGCAAGTGGGGCCGGCGTCGCACTGGCCACAGCTGAGGGAGGTAACCTCGTTGACGCAGATTTCATCCCACTCCACTTCGCAGCAGAAAGAGTCCTGCTCGCAGACACAATTGGCCACGCCACCATCGTCGCAGCTGGGGTCGGGGTGAGGCGAGCAGCAGTTGGCCCCGGCACACTCGCCACAGTCCTGCGGGCACGACAGGCAGCTCTCGTTGTCCTCGCATTGTCCGTCGCCGCAGCCTCCGGCGCCGCAGTTGCCGCACCCAAGGTCGGTGACTTCGTCGACGCAGATGCTATCCCATTTGAAATCGCAGCAGAAGGAATCCTCATTGCAGACACAGGCCTGGACCGTGGGGTTGTTGCAGCCAGCTGTCTCCTGAACGGCGCAGCAACTGCCGGTGCCGCTGCAGGGGCCGCAATCATCGGGGCAGGTGGTGCAGTCCTCATCTACGGCACAGTTTCCGTCGCCGCAGGAGTTGCCGCCGCCGCAGTCACCGGCATCCCAGGAGCAGGCGGACTCGCAATCACAGATGTTGTCGTCAGCCCAATCGCAAGGGTTGTCTGTCTTGCAGCAGGAACTGGAGCCGCCGTAGCCGGGGCAGAAGTCGGCCCCGGCGCCGCAGACACCACACCCCTCGGATTCCACTTCACCGACGCAAATGTCGTCCCACTCGGTTTCGCAGCAGTAGGCATCGGCGGCGCAGACACAGCCGGCGATGGCGGCATCGGCGCAGCCCGGAGTGCCGTTGGCCTGGCAGCAGTCGCCGTCCCCGGCGCAAGAGCCGCAGTCCTGCGGGCAGGTGGCACAGTTTTCGTCATCGTCGCAGCTGCCGTCACCGCAGAAGGCCTCGCCGCCCCCACAGTCATCGCTATCCCAGGCGCAGGTGCTGTCGCAATCGCACAGGCTGTCATTGTCCCAGCCGCAGGGATTGTCGGTGGCGCAGCAGGTACTGGAGCCGCCATAGCCGGGGCAGAAGTCGGCCCCGGCGCCGCATTGGCCACAGCCCTCAGATTCGACTTCCCCAACGCAGATGTCGTCCCACTCAGTTTCGCAGCAGAAGGAATCGGTGGCGCAGACACAGCTGGAGATGGCAGCATTATCACAACCTGGGGTGCCGTTGGCGGTGCAGCAATCGCCGCCCCCGCCGCACTGGCCGCAGTCCTGGGAGCAGTTGGAGCAGGACTCGTCGTTGTCGCAGTTGCCGTCGCCACAGAAGCTGCCGCCTCCGCATTGCCCGCAACCGTAGCTGTCAACTTCCTCGGTGCAGAGGTTGTCCCAGGTGGTCTCACAGCAGAATGAATCCTGGGCGCAGACGCAGGACTGCACGGCGAAGTCCTGGCAACCTGGAGAACCGTTCGCCGAGCAGCAATCCCCGGAGCCAGCCGAGCACAGGCCGCAGCCGAACTCATCGACTTCGCTGACACAGAGCCCGTCCCATTCAGTGTCGCAGCAGTAGTCATCCTGGGCGCAAACGCACGCCTGGATAGCACCGTTGTTGCAGCCGGGATTGATGCTGGTCTGGCAGCAATCAGCCGCCAGTAAGGTTGGTGCGAAGAGCAATATCAGAGTGAACGTGGACAGGTAAACGAGCTTCCTCGACATTGACGCACCTCCTTCGCCGCGGCAGCCATTGTACGGAATTGGAAGGCGTAAAGAAAGCTGTACGTGCGCGAGGGAGAGGGAAGAGGTCATTGCTCTGCGGTCGAGGCTGGTTTAGACTACGCTTCCAAATGGCTGTGAGGTAGGTGACCAGATGCTTCGGGTCAAGGGACTGTGCAAAGATTTCCTGCTCTACCGAGGGTTGCGAGGCTACCTGCGCCCGGAGCGCCGGACGGTGCTTCGGGACCTTGAGTTGCAGGTGTCGCCTGGCCAGATCGTGGGCATTGAGGGGGCCAATGGCTCGGGGAAGACCACGCTGCTGAAGGTTATTGCCGGGCTGCTTTCGCAGACTTCGGGCACGGTGCAGGTCACCGGAGGAACCGGGGGCGCAGGAATAACCGTGGCGGATGCGCGGAGCTTTTACTGGCGCCTCACGTGCCGGGCCAATCTGGAGTTCTTTGGTGCGCTAACGGGTCTGACGCGGGTCCAGTTGGCTCCTAGAATTGAAGAGGTCAGCGAGCGAATTGGCATCCATGGACAGTTGGACGATCCTTTCATGACGTTGTCCAGCGGTCAGATGCAGCGCATGGCCATTGTCCGGACGCTGCTGGCGGCCCCTCGCCTCTGGTTGCTCGACGAGGCGACCCGCTCCCTCGACGATGCTGGTCGGCAGGCGGTGGCGGCTGAGTTGGGCCGGCTTTGCCATGATGGGGGAAGTGCCATCTGGATCAGCCACGATCGTAGCGCTGCCGGAATCGGCTGTGACCAGATCTACTTGTTGCGGGAGGGGCGGCTGATGCTCCAGGAAGGTGAGGCATGATTCTGCAAGCCTTTCTGCGGCGTGACTGGGCCAATAAGCTGAGTTATCGTCTCGACTTCGTCTGGCACCTGGGATCGCTGTTCTTTTTCGGCCTGCTGCTCTTCTTTCTCTCGGCGGCGCTGCCGGGCTTCTCGGAGGGGCGAAAGGTCGACGGTTACTTTGCCTTTGCCATTGTGGGTTACGCCATGGCTGATGCCATGTGGGCCTGTCTGCGCTCTTTTGCCAGCGCCATTCGTCATGACCAGGTGGTGGGAACGCTGGAAGCGATGGTGGCCAGTTCGACACCACTGTGGAAGCTGGTGTTGAATTCCGGAGGCTATCCGTTTCTCTATGCGGCTCTTCGGTTGTTCCTGATGCTGGGAATGGCGGCCGCTCTTGGTGCCGGGTTTGCGTTGCCGCAGGTTATTCTGGCGTTGCCGGTGCTGTTGCTCTCGCTGGCGGTCTTTGCCAGTCTAGGGGTGATCTCGGCGGCGATGATCCTGATCATTAAACAGGGCGACCCCGTGGCGGCCATCATCGGTGCTGTTTCGTACCTCTTCAGCGGCACCATCTACCCGGTTTCCGCGTTGCCAGATTCTCTGGAGTGGGTGGCTCGCTGTCTGCCGCTGACCTACTCCATTGATGCGGTGCGGGGCATTCTCCTGGACAATGGTTCGCTGGGGGACGTGGCCGGGAGCATTACGGCTCTGGTGATCTCATTGGTGGTTTGCAGTCTGCTGGCCATGGTGTCGCTGAGAGTGGCGCATCGGATGGTGCGGGTGAACGGAATCCAGCAGTACTAGTCCTGGGCGAACTTGGCCTGGATTGACTTCACCACCGGGGTGGAGAGTTTGTCCTTGGAGAAGAGCCAGACGCGGACCTGAAGTATCTTGCCATCCATGGCTGGGATCTGAGTGAGGTCGAGGGGGAAGAACTCTGGAGGGTAGGGTCCATAGAGCCCCTGCCAGGGAGTCTGGTCGAGCATTTCCACCGTCAGTGCGGTTCGCACCTCGAGTTTCAGGTAGGCGTTATCGTCGGGGTAGTCGGCATCGACGTAGATGGCCTTCCACTTCACCCGGATTTCTTCCCAACCGCCGAAAGTGTGGACGTAGTTGCCCTGGGGGGCGGTGAAGTTGTGGAGGGCGTAGCCGGTCATGTCGGAGTAGGTGTAGGGGCTACTGCCCACGGGGTAGTTGCCTACCGGCTGCATGGTATCGGGGTCAATCTTGACGGCAGAGGAGCTGGAGTAGCAGACGGCCCAGATGAAGCCCTTGGAGTCCAACGCCACGCCGATGGGGGTGGTCCCCGGGGCGATATTGATGAGGTTGACCGCCAGGGTGTCAATGTCGATTCTGGCGATCTGGGTACCGGAGCAGCCCAGGCCACTGTACATGTAGCCGTCGGTCGATCCGGCCATGCCCCGGGGGCAACCGCTGCCGATGCCGGCGGTAATGTAGTCCCACTGGTCCGTTTCGGGACGGTAGCGGGAGACGGCGTGGTTGGAGTAGTGACCCATCCAGACGTTGCCCTTGAGGTCGACGGTGATGCCATACAGGTTGCCGCTGGGCGGATTGAGCTTGGTTACCTGCTCGGTCTTGGGGTCGACGCGAATGAGCTGGTTGCAGCCGCGGCCGGAGAGCCAGATGATTCCCGAACCGTCGATGACCAGACCATAGGGGTTGCAGCCAATGGGAATCGATTGGAGCACTGCGCCGTCGTCGCCGTCCAGGCGCTTGACCGTCTGGGCACTCCAGTCACCGACCCAGGGGTTGTTGTCTTTGTCGACGCCCAATGCTCGAGCGCAGGAACCGCCGGGATAGACCTGGTAGAGGATGCACTCGTCCTGCCCCCCGAAGACCTGGGAGTTGTGGGAGGTGTCAATGACACCGTTGTTGTTCTTGTCGATGCAGAGCTTTTCGTCGATGGCGATCTTGGCGACGCCGCCATCGGAGCGGCAACCAACGTAAACGTTACCGAGGAGGTCGACCGCGGTTCGGGAGGGGCTACCGCAGACCTTGTAGCGGCCCAGCTCGGTGCCGGTGTTGGTGTCCAGTTTGGAGATGGTCTGCTCGCCGGAGTTGGCCACCCAGATAAAGGAGAGGTCGGTCTGTGAGGAGTCGAGGACGAGGAAGCCGTCGATGTTGGTGCCGACGCCTTCGGAGTTATCCTCTGCTGGCAGGAAGGGGTAGGGTGAGTCGGGACCTGCTTCGAGGGTATCGCAGAAGGGGTCGCAGTTGCCGCAGGGGGAGAGGACACCCTCGTCGACGGCATCGTCGCAGTCGTCATCGAGGTCATTGCACTCTTCGATCTTGGGCAGAATCTGACCAACGCAAGAGCTCCAGAAGCCGGCCTGGCAGAAGCGCTGTCCCAGCTGACACTGGCCTATGCCCACGGTGCTGGCATCGCCTTCGTAGCAAACTTCGGAGAGGCCGTCGGCGTTGCACGGGCAGCCTTCCGCGGTCTGGTTCTGGCAAGGCGGGCAGTAAACGTTGAAATGAGGATTGGTATCGTCGCAGTCGGCACCGAGGTAACAGTTGGTGCCGTAGCTGTCACCATCTTTGTCGACGCAGTCCTGAGGTTGCGGCGGCAGCTCTGGTTCCACCACGCTGTCGTCCACGGGTGGTGTGCCGGTATCGGCAAAGACGACGGCATCGGAGCCAGCCGGAATCACCGCATCTTCACCGGGGGGGACGAACAGATCATCGCCGGGGTCATCCCAGGTATCGACCCCTTCTTGACCCGGCGGGTTGTTATTGCCAGGAATGATCGGATTAGAATCGTCATCGTCGTTGCCTGCTGGTGTAGTCGAGTTGCTGCAAGCGCCAGCCAGCAAGAGCGACAGTAGCAAAGCCGAGAACATCCACCGGAATCGAATAACCGAGTTCTTCATGGCACACCTCGCCGTCATGCTCTGCCATTATAAGGAGATTCTTTGAGTTGTGTCAAACGTTAACACCGCGGCCGAGGGGTGCGAGCGTGGATGTGAGGGCGCGACCTGCACGCAGGTGCGTATGTGGACAGCCCGCAGGTCTGCTCCTATAATGGGGCGACATCCGGTGGATTGGGCACCGGGCCAAGTGCAGCGAGGTAGGCAAATGACGTTTTCGAGCACGGCGGCCGTGGCGCGCCGCAGTCTGGTATTGCTGGTGTTGCTGGTGATGGCGGGTGGGGGTTGCGCCCCGCCCGATCCGTTGGCCCCGGACTGCCGCTGCGGTGGTGATGGCGGGTTCTGCCCGGAGTCAGACGTACAGGAAACCTGGTCAGATATCATCCCTGGGGATTCCGTTGAATCTGAGTTGGGAGCTGATGGCGACGGGGTTGATGTGCTTGAAGTAGACATGCTGGAAGATGGTGGGGAGTTGCTCTGTAGTGGGGAACCGGGCTGTCCGGAGAGCGGAGTCTGCGCCGGGATGGTGGCCCACTGTGTCAAAGGGGACTGGGTGTGCGATTTTGGCGCACTTGTCGATTTCGAACTGGGTGGAGAGACTCTCTGTGACGGAAAGGACAATGATTGCGATGGCACCGTCGATGACGTGCTGCCCGTGCACTCGGAGTGCAAAGTGGCGGGGGTCTGTGCCGCCGCAGAGGTGGAGTGTGTGGCCGGCCAATGGGACTGCGGGTTGGCCGGTCTGGAGGACTACGAGGCCGGAAAAGAGACCTTTCACGATGGCCTGGACAACAACTGTGATGGCACGGTGGACGAAGATCTGACGAAGGCCTGCAGTGCCGGCCAGCAACAATGCGCCAGTCCATCCAGCTACCAACTCTGCCTCCCCACCCAGACTGCCTGGGGCACCGCCGTTGAGTGTGGCGGTGGAACGGCTTGTATGGGGGCCGGGGTTTGTACTGTTGAGGGGGAGTTTCGGGTTAATGCGTTTGTGCAGAGCGCACAGACTTCGCCTGCAGTAGTGACCGTCGGCGGGGCCGCAGTTGTTGCATGGCAGTCGCTGGGCCAGGACGGTGATGACTACGGCATCTACTACCGCGCCTACGACGCTGCGGGCGGCGAGTTGCTGGCGGAGAGTCGGGCCAATCTGTTTACCACCGGGGCGCAGCAGCACCCGGTGGTGGCGGGGTTGGGTGGTGAGGCGTTTTTTGTGGGTTGGGAGAGTAATGGGCAGGATGGGTCTGGGCTGGGAG
>CALGBT010000050.1 GCA_937884235.1 uncultured Pseudomonadota bacterium | reverse complement strand
AACCCAGCCAGAGATACGAACAGCGCAATCGTCATACAACGCCATGAATGTGCTCCGGTCCGAATGTCCATCACAACCTCCCTTGGTTAGTTGAGCGTCACCCACGCCCCGACGGCACGGTCTTTGGGCATATCCGCTTGACCGGCCGGTGGCGTCGAACGCTCCACGCAGCATCTTCGCAACATCTTCTCCGGAGTTCGGTCGTCCAACTATGCTCTCCTGCCAAGTCCGTGGCCCGATGTTGCGTCGCCGCCGGCCTAGTCCAGAGAAAGAACTGGAAAGTCGATAGCCCAAGCGGCCCCCCGTCAGCCTAGAAGAAGTTCTGTTCACTCGCTTCCTGTGGGGGGACGATCTCTGTCGTTCCACCGAACTCGGTCAATACCAACCCCAGCGGGACCGTCCATGGCGCTTCCGCGAACCTGTACATGCCCTCGTCAATGACATTTTCATCGGCGAGAATCACCGTCACACTCTTCTCCTCCACTTGCGAAAACGATGCTCCGTCTTCCTCGCCCGAGTGGTAGCGGCTCACCTCAATCGGAACAGAAACGCTCAGCAGTGCCATATTCTGCCCAATGGTTCTTCGGTGCGTTCTGTATACAAGCTTCGCCGCTTTGCAGTTGGCAAACTCCACATGGAAGGCACTCGTTTCGTTCTGAAGTAGTGTAGCAGATAGCACTGCATTGACATCGCTATCGGGCAAGGCAGAGGTCATACCCTCGCCAGCAATTGCTTTCCACGACACATCGGCCCCCAAGATGGAGCCGCTCTGCGAAACCAACAACCTGGCAAACGCTCGCTCGTCGAAATCTATCCCGTTGAACGCTCGCCGAAATGTGTAAGCAGTCCACAAAGGTGTCCCTGGTTTGCTCTCTGACGCACTCTCCGCGGTCGACCGAATCATCAACTGCGTAGCCTTGTCGAACGTCATGGCCTCGCCTGATGTCAACTGCACCAGCCCAGAAGCAACGAGGAAATCCCTCGCCTCCTCAGCCACGTCAGCTTCTTCGCCATTAGCTGCAATGGGCGGCATTCCCGTGTCTGGTGAAGCGACATCTCCATACGCCCCGACGACCCGCCATCTGACGTAATCGGAATTCGGGTAATACCATACCCGGCCAGTCTTCCCCTCGAAGAAGAGGTAACTGCGAGTCACTACCGACGCGTCTTCAGGCGCCAGTGCCTCTCCAAGTGCCGCCTGCGTAACCTCAGCCACCCGTGTAGGGATATCGACCTTCCCGAAGACAACAAACGGGACTTCGGTCCCCACCCCAAGGTCATCGAGAAGACCTCCACATTCTTGAGCTGACGCAATCATTTGCAGTGGACCGGGCGCCATTATCCCAGACCCGACAAACAAGAAAGCGACACTCGCAGTTATGACCACACCCAACTGTTTCATTTGCCCCCTCCTAGTATGGCACGTTGAACAACAACCGTTCATTACTCTACCCATCCAACGCAATAGGCAGTTACCTCGGAGTCGTGCAAGTCGTCCATGGGGCCACTCTGCCGATTCCAATAGTAGTCCTCCAGCATGCGTGAGTCACACCCTCTTAGATCCTCACAGTCACAGTCTTCCTGCGTGATGAACCAGGGGTCTCTGTCTCCGTCCCGAAACGTCACGTCCCGCCATGCTACTGAAACCGGCATCGTATCAAATGCGTCCCACAGGTCCTGCGCGAGCGCCTCGCCATCATCTTTGTACTCCTCCCCGGAGTACCAGCCCGAACTGTTTCTGAATCCGCCCACTCCGTGCACTCCAGACTTCAGCACGACGTACCACCCCTCCCACAGGTCAGCAAGGTCCTCCGAATCTGTCCCCATGCTATCGCACCCCGTGACCAACAGCCAATCTGTATTGACTTCACCGTACTGATGATCATGATCCGGATCTGTCGTCGGGTACCAATCGCGAGAATACCAAACAGCAGATTCCTTTCGCGTGGCACCGCTTTCATCACAGTAAGCGATGGCCGGGTCCATGACAAAAAGTTTGGCCACGTCGAGGTTGGTTTCATGATGATACCACTCGCCATGGGAATCAACTACTACGAGCGATGCATCGCCTACCCACTGTGCTTCCTCGTAAGTAAACATTCCCATATACTCACGAATCGCATCACCGCAAACATCTCCACATGCGCCCGCTGGGCAGTCCCTTGTGCCAGTCGGCGAAGAACAATCGTCCCAACACCCGGCGGGCCACGAATAGCCACCATAGTCTTCGTCCCACCGCATCCGGTAGTTCTTCTTGCTTGTTGGCCCGAAATCCCCTGTGTGGTCAGCCATCGACCAAACGAAGTATTCTCCCTCATTTGACAGATTCGCCAAAGTTGTCGCAAATACCGAACCGCTCCCTGTTTCGTACGTTGTGATTCCCGTTATTTCGTCGTTTGGCCCAAAATAGTCCAGGTCGTTTTCAGCATACAGGTCTTCTATTTCTCTTTGGCGAACGCGCACATATTCTGAACAGGAGCCCGGTCCGTCCGTGCACAAGCGTAGAATCATATCGCCATAGACACGGATAGACTCTACATGTTTCGGGGGGTTGTTTGTGAACGTCGTGTCTGAAGAATACGCCTTATAGTTGAACCCAGTGAAGCCGGGACCAGACCACAACTCGACGTATCCAATTCTACCATTGCCTTGGTCAGCTGTACGCTCTTTGTAGCCATAATAGTCGAAGTAGTCCTCGTGCGTCCGCGGTTGCACGAGAATAGAGGTGATGTCTTCCTGCGGTGGCAGCGACGCGGTACTCCATCCAGATGCGTATGTGGGCAATGTGATACATCCGACGCCGCCGGAATACCACTGAATAGAGCACGCTGAAGCGTTGAAGTTCGTGTAATCGCAGGCGTATATTTCCCAATCCTTGGCGCTTTCGAAGTAGATCGATGCTATGTCATTATCCATCGAGTACTGGGTGCCGGTCCATGTTTCGTTGGCTAGGTTTGCTGATTGCCAGTGCTCTACTGCCTTGTAGTTGCCGGTGCAGTTCGTGCCGTCATACAGAATGACGTCTGCATGCGATACTGCTGGCGAAAAGGTGCACCAAAAGATGGCGCAAACAAAGATTCGTTGGATACTCATAAGATGCCCCCCGTGGATTGTGGTGTTCTACTGCGTGGCGATGACAGATAACTACTGCCGTGTTGGTCGGATTGGTTTGCGCCGCATGGCAAAGTGCGTCCGGCAACTCGCATTGAGTCCCTCCTCTCGTTTGCAAATCTCTGTCTTCTTCCTCAAGCCAGTTTCGTATCCCCCATCCCTAACATCGAAGCCTTCTGGCCCATTCGTCCAGGCCTGCATCCGTGCAATGACCATTGCCGCGGGTCGCAGTAGTATAGACGCAGCCCGCAGCGAGATCGTGACAAAGAATCTTCGCAGAACTGGCATCACGAAGATTCCCGGTCATGCCGAATCTGCTCCCTGCTCCCTGCTCCCTGCTCCCTGCTCCCT
>CALGBT010000049.1 GCA_937884235.1 uncultured Pseudomonadota bacterium | reverse complement strand
CGGATGGGGAAAGGACGCCGGCACGCTGGACGTCGTCGCCTCGGACGACGATAACGTCACTCCCCCGCCAGCAGACACTACTCAGCCTCCGGAAGAGGTCGTGACTCCTCCAGAGGGTGCCCCAAATATCCTCGTTGATCCCCTCGACCACACCTTCACCTACCTTCCCGGAGTGGTGAATCCACAGACCAAGACAGTGACCATCGCCAATGATGGCAACCTGAGCCTGGTCATCGAGAAAATGGAGTGGGTGGCCAATTCCTCGCCAGAGTTCAGTTTCATGGCGCTGCCACCCATGCCCAAGAAACTCAATCCATACCAGTCAACCGCGGTGACGGTGGTATTCAAGGAGCACTCACCCCACGGTCCGGCGACTCTACGTATCCACAGCAACGACCCGGACCAGGGTACCGTGGACGTAAACTTCTACAGCCAATCTAAGACCGGCGATGAGCCATGCGTGCAGGTAATGCCGGGGAGCCTCAATTTCGGTCAGGTCGTCCGTGGGGACAAGAAGACCCTTACCTTCGACGTCGTCAATTGCAGCAGCAACATCGCCGTCACTGTCACGGACATTGTGCGCAGCCAGTTTTTCGGCATGCCCCTCACCAAGGAATTTCAAATCGATCCCCTCCCGGCCCTCCCCTTCACCCTCCCGGGAAATCAGAAGAAGACACTCTTCCTTACCTATGCCCCGGGACTCGCGGGGATAGACAACGGCTACTTCACCTTCAAGGTTTCGGAGGCCGGACTCCAGGCTCCCAAGCTGGACGTCTACGGAATCGGCACGCCACCACCGCTGGAAGAAATCGGGCTCCACATTGAGATGGAATGGAATGTCGACAACTCGGATGTGGACATGCATCTCGTCAAGCCCGGCGGCACGCTTTTCGACTGTGACGACGATTGCTACTATGCCAACATGAATCCTGAGTGGGGAACCGTGGGAGATACCAATGACGATCCCTTCCTCGACTACGATGACGTGGACGGGTACGGCCCCGAGAACACCAATGTATCTGAGCCACAACCCGGCACCTACAAGCTGGTCATGCACTACTACAACGATGCCTATGAGGGCTGGTCGGGCGGGTCCACCGAGGTTACCGTTCGCATCTACTCCTATGGCCAATTGCTGGGGACCTTCAAAGAGACGCTGGACCACACCGATCATGTCTGGGACGTCGCCAACATCGACTGGCCGGGGGCCAACATCACAGTCCTGGGCAACCTCTACAACTCCCCGAACCAGCCCATGTGCCTCCCCTGGTAGGCCCGCAAGGAGGTCCTATGTCCTCGCTGGAATCAACCCTGGTCAAATGGTCGCTCGTCGGTGGCGCCCTCCTGCTCATAGGCTGTGCCGGGGGCGATGGTTCGCCCCATGATGCTGACATTAACGACCCCATCCAAGACGTCTCGATACACTCTGACAACCTTCCGGCAGGGGACGCTCCTCAAGGTGCAGAAGTCGGACTAGACGACGATGCGACGGCGTTGCCAGACCTTCCCGGGTTCGAGCTGCCTCCTCCCACGGGCGACAAGGAACTCGGTGAAGAGTGCCTCCAGGATGGCGACTGCATCAGCCAAATCTGCTACTCCACTCAGACCGCCAGCGGCTGCACCCTTGAATGTTCCAGTCAAGTAGACTGCCAGCTCTATGGTCTCATCTGCGTGCCCTTGCAACCTGGCCTGGCCGCGTGCATTCCGCCACCACCAGTGCAACTGCCATGCAACAGCCACGCAGACTGCACCTACCCCACCACCTGCGTGGCCCAGTACGGGTGGTGCGATTTGCCAGAGTGCACCCTGGACGGCGATTGCCCGGCTGGCGAAGAATGTGAGCCTGGAACACGCAAATGCCAGCCGGCCTCCTGCCAGTCGACGTACGAATGCGCTAGCCCGGTGGACTTCTGCCTCCATGACACCTGCGGCCCCCCAGACTGCACAGTGCGAGACGACTGCGCCCCCGGCCAGATCTGCAGCTACGCCCAAGGCATCTGCGACGATGCCCTGCCGTGCAACGAAGAAGGGACCTGCAACTGGTACAATCAGGTCTGTGTCGACGGTCTCTGCGAGCCGAATCTCTGCGCCACGCCCTGCGCCAACGAAGCCCACGTATGCCACCCGAAGACGGGCAAGTGCGGCGCGCCATGCTCCGCCCCGGATGGATGTTCTACGGGTTGGAATTGCGATGTTGCGGCGGGGGTCTGCTACGAGAACGTCCTCCCTGTAGCAGTTGCTCAGATAGTCGCCTTGCGGGGCAACACGGTCACGCTTGACGGCACCGGGTCCCTCGATCCTGAAGGACTGCCACTGACCTACCGCTGGATGGTGCTCTCCGCCCCCCCTGGTGCGCTTCAGGAGACTGGAATAGTCTTCTGCCAACAACCCACCTGTAGCTTTGGCCCGCTGCCGGCCTGGGGACTATATCGCATCGGGCTTTGGGTCCAGGACTCAGCTGGCGCATGGTCCCCTCAAGCCCAAACCACCATCTTCGCCAACTAGAGGACTCATGACCCATGACAAGCCCTTGGGGATCGTCCTGGTGACGGGCGGTTCAGGCACATTGGGCCGGGCAATTGTGGCCGCGGTGCAACCGCATGCTTCCCGAGTTTGGGCGACTGCGCACTCCGCTGCAACCAGTTCAAATTCAACTATCGCCGTCGATTTCAGGTCTGCGGAGGGACTCGTTGAATTGAGCCGATGGTTCGCTGAACATGGCGAAGTCGACACGCTGATCAACAGCGCCGGGGTCTATCTGCGGCGGCCACTGGCAAGAATGGCCTGGACAGACTGGCAGGAACTCTTCTCGGTGAATCTCTTTGCCACCGCCGAAGTCACCCGTCTCGCGGTTGCCGCAGGATGCACGAATGTCATCAACCTGACTGACGCCGGCTGGCACCGGGGCTGGCCCAACCACGCGGCCTATCTGGCCTCCAAGGCCGGCGTCGTCGCTCTGACTCGCGCCCTTGCTGCAGAGCTGGCCCCCGCAGTGCGAGTCAACGCCGTTGCCCCTGGCATCATATCCGTTCCTGAGGGAGCCGGAAGACCGGCTTCTAAGCTGGTAAGCAACATCCCCGCTGGCCGCCTCGGTACCGCCGCAGAGGTGGCCGAAGTCGTGCTCACCATCCTGCTGGGCCCCAGCTACCTGACTGGAGAGGTTATCGCCGTGGACGGTGGCTACGCCCACCGCTAGACTTCCGACAGGGCTTCCCTTATCCCCCTCAGTCAACTACTATTAATGGTGTACTAGCGATGTGGCACCCAACGAAGCTGACATAGGGGAGCGAGATGACTGAAGAGAAGAAGGGAAAATGGGAAATTACCAGCTTGGGGCGGGTCTCCCTTGAAGAGCTGAAGAAGTTTATCGGCTACAAGGAGAGTGAGCATGATGCTTTCCACGGGAAGTCCCTCGCTCGGGTCTACACCTTGGACAACCGGGTGCAAGGAGACTACCTAGTTGGCATCCTCGAGGAAGAGGGGATTCAGGCGCTCTTTCAGTCCAGCCGGGATACTGCCTTCGACGGCATCTACGCTGGCACCCAGGGATTTGGCCAGATCATCACCGCCGAAGCGGACGCCCAACGCGCCCGCACAGTAATTGAGGCAGTCCTGGAAACCATTCGCAGAGAAGCTGAGTTGCAGGGGGATGAAGAAGAGAAGGAGGATGACGCCTGGTAGACGCCATCCCCCAGTAACCGCCTTACGCCAGCAAGGAACGCCGACGCATCAGACCCAGGACCAGGAAGAAGCCCAACAGCATGAGACCCATGCCGGTACCGCCCATGCCGTTACCACTGGCATTGCAGCCGTCACTCTTCTTGCCGCTATCAGGCTCCTCGCCTACCGTGTCGTCATTAACATCCACACCAATGACCGTGCCATCTTCCTCGGTGGTGATATCTCCTGTGACCGCCTCGGGATTGACTCCCTCCTCAACACAGGCGTTGGCTTCACAAACGAAACCAGCCTCACAATCTCCACAGGACCCCTGACAACCGTCGTCGCCGCAAACCTTGCCATCGCAGAACGGTTCACAAGCATCTTCAACGCAGGCGTTGGCCTCACAGGTGAACCCTGCGTCACAATCCCCGCAGGAGGTGCCGCAGCCATCGTCGCCACACTCTTTGTCATCGCAAGAGCAGGCCGGACCATCGCCACAGATACCGTCGTTGCAGGCTTCACCGGCAGGACACTCACCACAGGAGTAGCCACCACCGTTGTCGCCGCATACCTTCCCATCGCAGCCGGGCGGATATGAGAATTCGGAGCAATTCAAAGGCTTCTCGCCTGAGGGGTCCTCACCGTTGCCGCCGCAGTCATACCAACTCTTGTCGGCAGCCCAGCCACATCCCCCGCCCTGGCATCCCAGAACGACGAGGTCATCGTTGTCGCAGTAGATCAGTGAGTCGTCGCCGTCGCAACAACCATCATAAGTGATGCCGCCACACGGATCACTGGTGCAAACACCAAAGGAGCAACTCTCGCCACCTTTGCATCCACAGTCGGCCTGACAGCTCAGGCAGTTTTCGCCCTCATCGCAGGCGCCGTTGCCACAGGTATCAGACGCGCACACGCCGGCCGCGAAGTTGCAGGCCTGGTCCGCTCCGCAGGCACAGTCGGCTGCGCAAGAGAAGCAGTTCTCACCGGCATCGCAGCTACCGTCACCGCAACTCGCAGGAATCTTGCAACCCGCAGCGTCACAGATGTTGCAAAGGCACTCCCATTCCGGTCCCCAACAGCCGGGGTCCTCTTCGGAACCAGCGATGCAGGCGCCATTGTAAGCACCTTCCACGCCCTGACACGCACCGTCGACACATTCGCCATCAGCAATGGCCCGTTCCAGCGGCATCGCCGGCACAGTTCGGGTTACGCAGTGAATGGCCCCGGAGTACAACGAAATCTGGTCACTGATGATGCCGATGTGGTCCCAACCGGGCAGTCCTTCTTCCCATGCGTCGAGAGCTTCGGCTTCGAGTTCCTTGTCCACGGTATACATGGGCCAAAGGTTGACTTTGGTCTTGCCGTCCGCGCTGACAAAGAGGGTGGAATTGATGAAGGTTCGTGGAATTGTCTCGGAGCCGGCCTTGCCAGCATGAGGCATCGGGATCCGGTAAGTTTTAATTCCCGGAGAGCCGTCCGAGTACTTCAAAGCGCTGAGGATGTCGACGTTGTCGTCCATACGCTGCTTGTTGGTGGCATCGGTGACCACGGTATACTCGCCCATGAACGCCACGTTTTCGCTACCCAGCTTGAAGAACATGTCGACGTGGCCGGTGCCGTCATTGGTGATGTCTTTGAGGACAACAGTTTCCTTGCAACCGTAGTACGTCTTGAATATCTCATTGAGACCGGCGTAGTTCAGACCCGTGTAGTAGTAAACGCGCTCGGTCGTGTAACAGAACTCCTTGCCGTCGGCCTGGAAGTTCCCACCCTCAAAATCAAAGGGCGACCGGTAGGTGGTGATGTTGAGATGGTTGGCCAGTCGCGTCGGCATGGCGTCATCAAGAACCCGCTGATGGTAGTAGCGGAAGTCCTGCCAGATCATCTTGCCAGCATCGTCGTCGACCATGGGCAACGGGCCAAAGTCGATGGTCCAGATGGCATCATTCTCGATGTTAAAGAAGATAACCTGGTCTTCAATCTGTTGGTCGCTCACGCCTCCGTCTTTGACCCGCTGCAGCAGATCGGCCTTGGCCGCACCCGACTCAACAACAACCCAGACCTCACCAACATCCACCGACCAGACGACGATATCAGCCATGGTCTGAGCAGTGGCATTATCCGACGGCAGGTAGTTGGAATAGGTGATGATATTGGCCTGCATCGGCTCCCACTCCTTCATGGGGCGATAGCTGGCTGGGGGGGGCTCGGTAATGGCATACCATTGCGGATGTGCTTTCCGGAAATCGCTAGACGCATCCTGCTTTCCGGGAACACGGTCCTCGCCGGGCAACTTGTAAGCAGGCAGAATTGCAGGATTCTTGAAGCCTGGCTTGACCTTCACAGCCTGCTCAGCGTTGTCGGGCAACCGCTGTCCGGCGTCTCCGGCCTGGTCACAGGCAACGAAAAGCATGGACAGCAGAGCCAATGCGAGAATCTTCTTCATCAACTACCTCCTCAGTACTAGGAAATTATCACCGGGTAACTTTACCTATGTGATAGGTGCCTGCGCAAGCAATTAATCCTATGCAGAAATTATGCAAAGAGCCTCTATTGACGTCCCTGCGGGTTCACTCCACGTCTTCGTCCGGGGCGCCAGCCTCAGCCTCTTCATAGCGCTGCAAAGTGACATCCGAGAGGGCATAAATACTGCGCTCCGGTGCGAAATCAAACTCCGCATCTCGGATTCCTGACTCCAACCCGGTGAGAATCTCTATCCCTTCTTCCACACGACTAATGGGATAGACATGGAACTGCCCCGCCCTGATTGCCTCAACGACCTCATCCTTGAGCATCAGATTGGCAACATTGGCATGTGGTATCACAACCCCCTGGTCTCCGGTCAGGCCTCTCTCCCGGCAGAGCAGGAACCAGGATTCGATCTTCTCGTTGACGCCGCCAATGGGCTGGATATCACCATGCTGGTTCACCGAACCAGTAACCGCAAACCCTTGCTTGATCGGGACGTCAGCAAGCGCCGAGAGAATCGCAAAGAGCTCGGTGCTGGAGGCGGAATCACCGTCAACATAACCGTACGACTGCTCAAAGCAGATGCTCACCGTCAAGGAGAGCGACCTCTTCTGCGCAAAAGTCCGCCCCAGGAAACCAGAAATGATCATGACGCCTTTGGCGTGCAGGCTACCCGAGAGCCGAGCCTCACGCTCAACGTTGATAACCCCCCCCTTGCCCGCATAAACGGAAGCCGTTATCCGGGAGGGCTTGCCAAAGAGATAGTCGCCGACCTCGTAAACAGCCAGCCCGTTCACAGCCCCGACCCGCTCCCCTTGCGTATCGATGAGCACAGAGTTCTCGAGAATATCCTCGCGCACCTTGTCTTCGAGCAAACTCAGCCGAAACTCCCGCTGACGGATCGAATCTTCGATATGTGCCCGGCTGATTTCCTCGACCCCTTGCTCTTGCGCCAAAGCATCAGCCTCTACCAGCAAGTTGGCGATCAAGTTAAACTGGAGCGTCACCTTGCGCTGGGATTCCACGAGACGAGAGCCAAACTCCACAACTGCGGAAACGCCATCTCCGGTCACGGGGCGCAACTTCTCATTGGCACAAGTGGTTGCGACAAACCGCGCATAGTCGAGCATGGTATGCTCGTTGCGGGGCATCTCGTAGTCGAATTCCGACTTGACCTGGAAGAGCTTGCGGAAATCTTCATCGTGGCGATGGAGCAGTTCA
>CALGBT010000048.1 GCA_937884235.1 uncultured Pseudomonadota bacterium | reverse complement strand
GACCCGATCTAGCCCAAATTCCGCCAACAAACACAACGTCAAACCTCGTCCCCGCTGTTCGCACCACCCATCCCCCGTCATCCCGCGGCCGAGCGCAGCTCGGCGAGGGACCTCCGGGCACCGGATGTGCCGAGTCGTTTCGTCTTCTCGCCCTAAAAGAACTTATACGAGAACCGCAACTGCACCTGGTGGTCGTGCTGGAATTCCTCGTTGAGTTCCGGTTCGAACTTCAGGCGGTAGATGTAGTTGACACTGATAAACGAGGTGAGGCGGACCCCGAGGTTGCTGTCCCAGCGGAGCGTTGGGTGGGTAGCGTCGTCGAAGGGAACGAAGCCTTCGAACTCGGTGTTGGCGATGATCCAGCGGGTGAGGGAGAGGTTGAGGACCAGGGTGGACTCCAGGCCGTAGGAGCGGAAAGAGCCGACCTGCTCTACTTCATAGGGGTTGATGCCAAGGGCCTTTTCGGCATCTGTCTGGGCGACATCTGCGTCTTTGAAGGTGGTTCCAGTGTAGGTGAAGCGGCCGCCGATGCCGACTAGCGCCCAGAGGTTCACCCAGGGGGAGGGCAGGGTGTTGAACCGGAGCCCGCTGCCGCCCTTGAGGGTCATGGGGAAGAGGGAATCGGAGATGCGGAACTCCGGGACGCCCTTGGTTTCATCGCCATTGTCGGTGACGACGACGTCCCGGTCGGCATCGAAGTAGAGGAAACTGGGGAAGAGCTTGGTTTCGACGCCGAAGCGGGCGTAGGGGCCCATGTACTTGAGCAGTCGATAGGCATAGAGGCCGTCGAGGCGAAGAAAGTCGATGTTCTTCTCGAAGCGCCCCCAGTCTTCCTGAGTGAAGGCTTCCTCGGAGTTGAAGCGGCCGTAAAAATAGTGCTTGCCGGGCGAGAACTGGGCGAGGAGGTCGAGGTAGAACTCCGGTGTTAATTCCGTGGAATCAGCAACCCCGGTGACATTGGACTGACTGGCCAGGGCGATCCCGCCGCCGACAACCCCTGAGAGAAGCAGGTCTTCGTGGATTTTGGAGGCGGAGCCGTGGATGGTCATTTCGCCGGCGCCAAGGAAATCACCGGTCTTCGGGTCCATGACGAGGGTCACCTGTTCAAGGTATCCAGGCCTGAGCCTCACCGTAAAAAAATTCTGGCGGGCCTGGTAGGACTCGCCGACCTTCAGGAGCATGTAGAGCCCGGGCTCGACGATCCAGGTCAGCAGCGATTCGCCCTGCTCCACCTGGGCACCGTGTCCGACGCCGATATTGTCCATGGTGGGCAGCGCGACAAGTTCGTAGAGCCCACGCCAGGGGACCGCGTTTTCATCTACGACCTGGACCCTCAGTCCCGCCCAGTCGGGCACCACTACTGTGGTCTTGCCTTCCCTGACGGTGACGGCTCGCCGCACTCTTCCGCCGCTGGTGCCGCTGCCGAACTCCACTTCGTAGGCTCCGGCATCGGCGATGAGTCTGGTGCCGGTGGGACGGGTGCGAATTTCCTCGCCGTGCTGGCGTAGCACTACTGCTGGTTCCAGGAGTGGAAGCGACATACAGGGGACGAGCACCGCCCCCCGCCCAACGGGAACGAGGGTGGAGTCCTGCTGGAGTTGGATGTCCGGCGGGTCTGACAGCCATTGGCGGTCATCGGTCTGGGCCGCGGCGGTGGGCACTCCCAAGAGGAGGAGTGCGGTGGCCAGGACTAGGTTACGGAGTTCCATCCTGCCCCGCACCTGCCGCAGTTTCTTTGTCCATGACTTCCTGAATGCCGGCGAGAATCTGGTGCATCTCTTCTTCCATGAGGTCGCTCATGCCGCGCACCACGTAGACCGGTTCCTTGTTGAAGACCTCCTGCTTCCGGTCAAACTGGTATGACCAGACGACGGTGCGGTCGGTAAAGCGGACCAGCCGCATGGTCATGGCGAGGTGTGCGTACCACTTGTCGCCGCTGTCATATTCCTCGATGGCCTCGATCTCGCCCACCAGCTCGTAATCTGGCACTGCCCGCTGGTAGACGAGGGCGGTCTCCAGAAAGAGGTTGGCCTTCTGGAGGTGGCGGTGGATGACCTCGGCCACCATCTGCTGGGGTTTGGCCACCCAGAACTTGTAGTTATAGTACTTGAAACGGTAGGGGTCGTAGCGATAGACGATCTGCGGTCGGTCGTAGGCCAGCCGGATCTCCGGTTCAACGATGCGCAGCGTGGCTTTGTAGCGCGGCGTGGCGTTGGCCTCAATGTCCACCAGTGTGTAGGCGATGCCGAAATACTGGCGTTCTGGTGCGGCGCTGCATGAAAGCACCAGGATGAGAAGAGAACTCAGGGCCCATTTCATAGCTTCCGCTCCTTGAGCTGGGACCCGCGCAGCAGAATCGACGGGTTCTCCAGCAACATCTGAGTGAAGTCGTTGAGATTACGTACCACGTCCTTCAAATTGGACAGGGTCTTGAAGATATCTTCCCGTGCCTGGCGCGTAGTGAGGTCGATGGTATCAACCAGTCCCTCCAGCTTGGCGGCCAGGCTGGAGAAGGAATCCAGTGCGCCTTCCACCCGCTGGTCGGTGAGCAGTCCGTGAACCCGAGCCGCAGTCTTCTGCAGATTCCCCAACAGGCCGCCGATGCCTGAGTCGGCATTCTGTACCAAAGTGAGGGCAGCTATGACCGCTTCCTCGGCCTTCTTGGGGAGGCGTTGGATGGGCGGGGAGATAATCAGCTCTTGGACTGCCAGGATGGTGGTGTCGGCATCGTTAAGGAGGGTAGAGAGATTGTGATTCTGGTCAGCAACCACTTGTTCGAAGTCGAGGATCAGCCGTTCGACGTCGGACAGCATGTTCGTGACTTGGCCGCCGGCCTGCTGTATCAGTTCGTTGGTGGTTCCGGAGGCCTCTCTCAGGTTGTGCGCTGCCACGGTGATGTCCTCGATGGCCTGGTCAACGCGGGCCTCGTTGCGGGTCATCAGAGCGTTGGCCTGTTCCATGACGGACTGGACGTCGGCCAGGACCTTTCTGACCTGCTCCTGTTGTTCGGGGCCGGTCACCGCGATGGCGTTGTTGATGAGCAACTCGATCTTCTCGGTGATGACGTCGGCCTTGCCGGAGAGGCGGTCGAGGAGCGAGGAGTCACTGGTGATCTCGGAGCCGGGCTCCAGGAGTTCGGCCTCGTTGGTCCCGCCCGTCAATTCCACGAATTTCAGTCCCGTAATACCCATTGAGTTGAGCACAACCACGGCGTCGGTCTTGACCGGCGTACCTCGCTTGAGGCTGATGTTGACGCGGATCTTGGTGACGTCCTCACGGTCGATCTCGATGGTGGTGACGCTGCCAATGCGAACGCCCTGGAACTTGACTGGGGCACCGATCTCAAGGCCACTGACGGTCTCTTCGAAGAGGGCATAGTAGCTGTCCTCCTGGCGGGTCAGCCGGCCTCCTATCAGCACGATGGCCATGGCCAGGAGTAGCACCGTGGAGGTCACCACGAAGACTCCCAGTCTGACCTTTTGCGCGCGAGTCACACTCATGGTGCCTCCGTGAGCAGATGGTAGAGTGAGTTGCTGGCGGTCTGTTCCGTAGCCTGGCGGCCAAAGAACGAGACCAGGTCCGGGTCATTGGAGATCAAGGCTTCAGCCAGCGGCCCGAAGAAGACGAGTCGGCCAGGGGCGACCATGACGATGCGGTCGGCAATGGCGCGGATACTGTTGAGTTCGTGGGTTACCACGATGATGCTGATCTTGAAGATCCGGCGGATATCCAGCAGCAGGCGGTCGAGTCCGGCCCCGGTGAGCGGGTCGAGTCCAGCCGAAGGTTCGTCGCAGAGCAGGACCTCGGGGTCGAGGGCCAATGCCCGGGCCAGGGCGGCCCGCTTCTTCATGCCGCCGGAGAGCTGCTCGGGCAGCATGTGGAGCGCGTGCTCGAGGCCGACCTGGCGCAACTTCAGGCGGGCGGTGGCCAGCATCACCGCTTCTGGCATCTGAGTGTGGCGCCGCATGGGCAGCATGATGTTCTCAGCGACCGAGAGAGAGTTGATGAGCGCGCCGTTTTGGAAGAGCACGCCCACCCGGCGCAATACTGCGTTGCGCTGGTCTTCTTCCAGGGCGTAGAGGTTCTCGCCCAGCAGTCGGACTTCTCCGGCCAGTGGCGGCAGTAGCCCGATGAGCGCCTTCATGAGGGTCGATTTGCCGCAGCCGCTGCCGCCGATAATGCAGGTGACCTCGCCCCGCTTGAACTTGAGGTTGGCCCCTTCCAGTGTGGTCAGGTTCGGGTAGCCGATGCGCTCGTTCCGGGTCTCGGCAACGATGTCGTCGTCGGGAGTAAGTTGCGAGAAGAGCGGTTCTGTTTGTGGCATCGGTTCGCTCCTACACGCCGAAGTAGAAAATCAGGGAGAAGATGGCATCGGCCACAATGACCATGAAGATGGAAGCCACCACTGCTGCGGTAGTACTCTTGCCGACGCCGGTGGCACCGCCCCGCGCCCGAAAGCCGACATGTGCAGCAGTAAGGCCGATGATGGTCGCAAAGACGATACTCTTGAGCATCGCCTGGACCAGATCGCGCATGGCCAATCCGTCTACCAACTGAGTCCAGAAGGCGGGGACGCTCAAGTCAAGGTAGAGTACTGCCACCAGCAATCCACCCAGAATACCGATGGCGGTGGACATGACGGTGAGCAGCGGCTGGGTGAAGATCAGCGCGTAGAATCTGGGTAGCAGAACATATCGGAGGGGCGGAATGCCCATGGTCTTGAGAGCATCGACCTCTTCGGCAATAACCATGGTGGCGATTTCCGCCGCAATCGATGAGCCGCAGCGGCCGGCCATGACGATGGCGGTCATGAGGGGGCCCATTTCCGCCAGCATGGCGACGCCCACGAGGTTGGCGATGTAGATGTTGGCCCCGAACTGACGAAGCTGGTAGGCGGCCTGCAGCGCGGTGGTGAGCCCTACCAGAAAGGAAATCAGGGCAATGATGGGCAGTGACTGCGAACCGATGCGGATGCACTGCTCGACGAAGGTGCGCCAGGGCACCACGGGACGAACCAGCCCGCGGATGGCCAGAAAAGTCGTGTCTGACGTGAGCACCAGGAAATGGAAGGCTTCATCAAGGGCTGCGTAGAGCTTCTCGCCCACCTGTTCGAACGGACCGGCGGTGCGCACCGGGGTGGGTTTGGTATCGGGAGGGGCGGTGTAGATGGAGAGCAGATTGCGCACTGCCGGGCTGTTGGCGGCCACGCGGAAGTGGAGTTGTCGAGCCATGGCAAGGTTGCGGATCTCTTCGAGGAGCCCGACGCCGGCGCTGTCAAGCTGCACGGATTCAGCCAGCACCAGGTGCAACTCACCGTCTTTGATGGTGCGCAGGGTGCGGTTGAGCGACCGCCATGCTGTCGGCACAGTTGCACGTGTCAGGTCCTGGTCCCAGCGAAGCTCCACTCCGTCTCCCGGCGCGCCCCGTAGGGCCGCGCGCACGTCACCCGCCATAAGTTAAGACACATTGTAGGCGCGAAACAAGGGGTGTGCATCTTTTTGGGTAGTGGGTGGGGGGGGCTTTGATGTTGTTTGACGTGGTGTTTGGGGGACGTCGTTGTACGTAGTGTTTGTCCGCCGTCGCCTTGCAGCGCTCAAGACAATCCTACGGTGAATGGTGTCGGGCGTGTGGTGTCCTTGCCCGCACTCCTGGGCTATGGCGAGATTCCTTTGGCGGCCCCGGGGGCCCGCCTCAGTCACGGTTCAATTCGAACCAACTCTGTTTGGGTGGATTGGATCGTGCGGCTACGCTCGGATGGTTCGCAGGGATGGTGACTGAGGGGCCAGCGGCCCCGAAGGAATCTCGCCATAGCCTCGCCCACACGGGCACAGCAATTCACATATCCAATCACGCTGACCGCAGGATTGGCCTCCGCGCTGCAAGGCGACGGCGGACAAATACCACGTCAAACGTCCGTCTCCGGCGGCGCACCACCTTTGACTTCCGCACCGGCATTCAGTACCCTGATTTCTCAGCAAACTGCGAAAGAGTTGTAGGAGAGGGGACGATGAAACGGACGGTCTTCTGGGGATTGGCCTTGGTGATGTTTCTGACTGGGTGCGGCCCCGCGATAATTCAGGCCCGACGTACTGCTTTTGGCGGTGGGCCCTATGTGCCTTCTCGAAGCGGTGCGCCTCTGGAGGGTGGCGATTTCCGCTTGACGGGGGAAGTCAACTCGCTGCTTTTGTCGGGACCAGAAACTCGTGCGTCCTGCGAAGACGATTCCCCCGGGCTATGGATTCCCAAGCTGCAGTTGGGCGGGTCTGTTTTTGCGGCGGCCTTCGACTGGCTGGAGCTGGGGCTGCTGGGGCGCTTCACACGTCTGGGCTGGGCAGAGAAATGTAACGACTGTGTGGAGGAGTTCAGCGATCAGAATCGCTCCGAGGTGGTTTGGTCGGCAGGGGTATCGGCTCGCTACAATCAGAGATTCTCCGACCTGGTGTTCGTTTCCGCCATCCTGGAATTGGGTCTTGGCACTATCTACGAGGAGATAAACGGCAAGGTAGAGACGGACTTCGTTCCCCATTTTGGTCTCTTCGTCCAGGGGGGAGCGCAAATCCTCCCGAGCCTCACGCTGTATGGGCTTCTCGGCTTGGAATCACTCCGCTCCAATCGCCGCGATGAGACCGGGATGAACAATCCCCATGATGCCGAGGATTCTAACGACAACTTCGCCTATTCTGTCGTGCCCATTGGGGTCGGGGCTGAGTATCGCAAGGACTATTTCAACGTCAACGCGGTTCTCTACTATCCGGCAGTTGTGGGGCAGGAGATTACTTTTGGTGCGGCGGCGTTTTTGCAGGCTGGGGTGACGTTGTAGGCTGTCGTGGCATGGTGCCCTCTCTGCCCTGCGGGCATCTCTCCCACGGGAGAGACGGCTCTTGCGTTGGGGTTGGTTTGGGTGGTGCCCCACAGCCCACGGCTCGCTCCGCTGCCGCCGTGGGTACCACTGTGAGCGTTGATGATGTGTGCTGGGTGGTGCCCCACAGCCCCCGGCTCGCTCTGCTGCCGCCGTGGGTACCACTGTGGGCGTTGACGACGTTGTGACGTTGTGTTGTTGCCCCTACGCCTCGACCTTCAGCGTGTAGTTTGAGCAGGAGCCGGACGATAGTGGTTCCACCAGGATTTCTGCGGTGCCGGAGTCGTTGTCGCCCTGGAAGATGTTCTGGCAGCCGCCCACGTCGAGGGCGACGTTGCCGGTGCCGGTGAGGGTTTTGCATTGGGTGTATGAGTTGGACCCTTTGTCGCACTTGTAGGTGACGCAGAGCTTGTAGGTCTGGCCGCTGGGAACTGTCAGGGTGACCTTTGGATCGATGGCCGCCAGGGCTTTGTCGGCGATGTGGATCTTGTAG
>CALGBT010000047.1 GCA_937884235.1 uncultured Pseudomonadota bacterium | reverse complement strand
GGTGTGGAAATGCAAAGGCTTTTGGGCGGCGCGTCCGCTGGTTTTGGCTGCTTGCCGGACGGCCGGGTCAATTGTGGACTGAGGCCAAGAAACTGCGATGGATGTTGCTGAAGGTGTGGAAATGCAAAGGCTTTTGGGCGGCGCGTCCGCTGGTTTTCGTCCGCGCAGAACAGGCAGAAAAGCAAAGGCTTTTGGGCGGCGCGTCTACGGGTTTTCGTCCGCGGGTTGGTTCAGCCGCTGTAGGCGTCCGCGGGTTGGTTCAGCCGCTGTAGGCGTCCGCGGGTTGGTTCAGCCGCTGCAGGTGGCCACGGCTGGTGGCCATGAGTGACCGGTCTAGAGGTAGTCGATGTAACCTTCGTTGCCGGGTGCGTAGAGAAGGCTGACGTTGGGGTCAGCGAGGGGAAGCTCTTGCTTGAGTAGCGCTACGAGTCGCGGATTGGAGATGAACTTGCGACCGAAGGCGATTAGGTCGCCGCTGTTTGCCTCAAGGTCGACGTTGGCCCGCTCTTTGTCATAGCCTCCGGAGAGAATGAAGGTTCCTGAGAATCTTGAGCGCAGGTCGTCACGCAGCCCTTGCGGCAAAGGAGGGGCCCCCATGGAGCTATGGTCGACAAGATGGATATAGGCCAAACCAAGGGCTGAGAGCTCAGCGAGTAAATACTGGTACAGTGCTGTCATCTCTTCGTCTGGTGCCATTCCACTGAGCGCGCCGTAGGGAGAGATGCGCATGCCCAGCCTGTTGGCACCGATTGCCTTGGAAGCGTTACGGGCGATGGTCAATGCAAACCTTGCTCTCCCTTCGATTGAGCCGCCCCACTGGTCGCTTCGCTGGTTGGATGCTGTATTCAAGAACTGGTCGATGAGGTAGCCGTTGGCACCATGCAACTCCACTCCGTCAAATCCGGCGACATCCACTGCCAGAG
Organism: uncultured Pseudomonadota bacterium; assembly: GCA_937884235.1. Taxonomy (GTDB): domain Bacteria; phylum Myxococcota_A; class UBA9042; order CAIXZC01; family CAIXZC01; genus CALGBT01. The sequence goes on along the minus strand of CALGBT010000047.1, from coordinate 11,942 downwards.
TACAAGCATTGACGAACTCGGCGATTGCTTTGTCAATGTCCCCGTCGTTCATCTCCGCCGGGACGGGATAGGGAAGCGACCCCTTGGAGTCGGTGTGCATTTCGCCTGGGGCAGCGATGGCCGATGGGCCGATGATCCTCGCACCGTCGGGCAGATTTTCGGGGCGGCCGATGCGACCCGTATGCATCAGCTGGACAAATATGTGCCCCCCTTCTCCATGCACGCTGTCGGTGACCGTTCTCCAAGCCTCAGCCTGCCTCACGTCAAATAGACCGGGGATGCGAGGATACCCAAGGCCATCAGGCGATGGGGACGTGCCTTCCGTTACTATCAGCCCTGCCGCAGACCTCTGGGCATAGTAGGTGGCGACGTTTCCGCCAGGAACATTGCCAACGCAGCGGCAGCGAGTCATGGGAGCCATGACCACGCGATTGTTCAGCTTCATTGTGCCGAGGAGGTATTCTGAAAAGAGCGCTTGTGCCATCGGGTATCTCCAAAGGGTCGGTTGTACAGCTGGAACCAAGTTGTGGACTACTCGTGGCAAGTCAAGAGGGGAAGGAGTGACAGACAAGGCCAGCGACGACAACTTCTCGACTACTTGGAAAGGGTGAAGCTGGAGAGGACGTTGCTGCCTCCGCCCATGGAGTTGCGGCAGATGTCGTTGGCCTGCCAGTTGAGGACCTGACCATTGGCGTAGCAATGCTCGTTCTGGTATGTCCCCGTGCCACTCCACATGTTGTCCTGGCCTGATTCGTTCATCTTCACGGTCCGAGCCCCGGCATAACCGATGTAGGTGCCTATTTGCTCCAGAATGTACTTATGGCCTGCCGCATACTGCTCCCCCTCATTGTGGAGCCCGAGCATGGTATTGGAGTTCTGGCTAAGGCTGTAGTTCTCCTGGTTGAAGAGGGGCTTCTGACAACTCACCGTGGAGGGATTCACTGAGAGCCCACCAAAGCACTTTATGTAAATGTTGTTGGCGAGGAGAATCTTGTTGTTGGCGAGGTCGAAAAAGCAGTTCTCGCCTACGCCAACCTGACAATCCAGGATCGGGTCGCAGGTCTCCACTCCATTGCACGCAAGCTGGTCGTCGCAAAGGCTGTTATCAGGTGTATGGACAGCCTGGTCGTTCGCTTCGTCGCAGGAGTCGACGGTGCATCCCACGTTGTCGTCGGTTTCAGGAGGAGTGCCTGCCAGACACCCATCGACGGGATGGCAACTCTCCGTCCCGTCGCAGAAAAGGTCATTGTCGCAGAGACCGTTGTCCGGAGTGTGCACCACCACGTCACTCTCTTCGTCACATGAGTCCACCGTGCACTCAACACCGTCATCCGTTACTGGGGCCAATCCTGCCACGCAGCCACTATTCGGGTCGCAACTTTCCTCGCCATTGCAGAATGCCTCGTCGTCACAATCAACAGGCAGTCCGGGTTGGCAGCTCCCTTGGGCACAGGCCTCACCGGCAGTGCACGGGTTATCGTCATTGCACGGGGCGTTGTTGTAGACAAAGGAGCATCCGGCGACGGGGCTGCACGAATCGTCAGTACAGTGATTGCCGTCATCACAGTTAAGCGTCCCGGCGTGGCTGCACTCTCCAAGGTGGCAGTGGTCGCCGGTAGTGCAGACATCCTCATCATCGCACGGGTTATTGTTGAGTTGATGGACGCAGCCCGATTCCGGGTCGCAGAAGTCGGTAGTGCACAAGTTGTCGTCGTCACAGCCAAGGAGCGACTCAAATTGGCAGATGCCGCCCTGGCAATGGTCCCCAACGGTGCACTCGTTGCCCAGATCACAGGGGGCTACGTTGGGCGTATGAACACAGCCGACATCAGCGCTACAGAGGTCATCGGTGCAGGGGTTGCCATCATCGCATTGGAGGAGTGGTCCGGCCTCGCACTGGCCTCCGGCGCACTTGTCACCACTGGTACAGACACTGTCGTCTGAGCACGGCAAGGTGTTGTTTACATGGGAGCAGCCCGCACCCGGGAGGCACGAGTCGGTAGTGCAGACGTTGCCATCGTCGCAGCCCAGTACCCCGGCGAAGACGCACGCTCCTCCGGCGCAATGCACGCCCAGCAGACAGGCATCGCCCAGGTCGCAGGGAGCATTGTTGGGAGCGTGGATACACCCCTGCACGGTGTCACAGCCATCGTCAGTGCAGACGTTGTTGTCATCACAGTTCAAAGCCAATCCGGCCACGCATTCGCTACCACCACAAAGGTCGCCGGCAGTGCAGGCATCGTTGTCGGAGCACGGAGCCAGGTTCGCAGCATGCAGGCAGCCTGCAGCACCGTCGCAAAAATCATCGGTGCACGGGTTACCGTCATTGCAGTTGGTCGCTACACCGGCGCCGCACTTGCCTTGGGCGCAACTCTCCCCAACGGTGCACTTGTCGCCATCGTTGCATGCAAATCCTTCGTTGGCGGGGGTCATGGAACAGATGCCTGTCCCCGGCTCACAGTGTGCGGCCAGGCAGATGGCATCTACCCCGGTTGGCTCCGGGCAAAGGACAATCGTGGCCGCCTTCACAACACAGAGATGCGGCAATTTGGAGGTATCGCAGACAAGGGTCCCGTTACAAGTATCGCCATCGTCGAGTCCCTGGCAATCGGCATCGACGAGGCACTCGCAGTCCACAGCATAGCCGTTGCACTGCCCAGATTCGCAGGTGTCCTTCACGGTGCAAGGGTCACCATCATCACAAGACGCCGTGTTGTTCTCCGCAGCGCAGCCACCAAACCCGTCACAGAGGTCATCAGTGCAGGGATTGTCGTCATCGCACAGAACCGGCAAACCGGTGCAGTTACCCGACTCACAGTGGTCACCCACGGTACAGGCATCACCATCGGCACACTCTCCGCCATCAAGGTCGACATGTTCGCAGCCGCTTTCCCCACCACATGTATCTAGCGTGCAGGGATTCCCGTCATCGCAAAGCTCGTGGTACTTCCCACCGACCAGGTCAGGCTCGTCAGTCTCTCCGTCGCAATCGTTATCAGCAGCATCACACGACTCGGCAACGGCCACCATGGCATCACACGGAGCGAGTCCTTCCAAGGTGCAAACTCTCTTCCCCGCGCACACACCAAATTCGTTTGCCATTTCACATGGTGTCCAGAGCGCCAGTTCCACGGACTTGTCGGTACAGGGGCACTCCCCCGCATCCGCAACACACTGCAGCGTGCTAATTCCATCGACGGTGGTGGTGGTTTGACACGAGAAACCCCAGGGGCAGTCATCGTCGCTGACGCAGGCGCTGCCGCAGAAGCTACCGGCGTTGTCGTAGTCAACACAAACGTCCTCGTTGCCGGCAACGCCTTTGCAGTTGTCGCCGGAGGCACAGGGTCGGCAGAGATTGGCGACGTTAGATACGCAGACGTAGACGAGGTCAGGATCGGTGCCCGCCACGGCCTTGCAGCTCCATCCTGCGGGGCATTCTTCCGTGCACTGCATGGTGCAAACCCCGGCCCCCATATGCTCGACGCACCAGCCTGACAGGCACTGACTGTTGGCGGTGCACTTATCCATGAAACAGCCCTCGCCCGGCTCACAGCCCAGCCCCCCGGCATCATCGTTGGTTTCGGCGAAGGTAAGCTCCGAATCAAGGGGACTCACTTCTCCCGTGGCATCCTCAATGGGAGAGGTGTCTACGAGCAAGTCCGTTGAGACACTGACGTCAACTATCGGCAGATCCGGTGCATCGGCTACCACCGGACCGCCGGTGCCGCTGCAGGCATGAAGGAGGCTGATGGCGACAACGTTGCAGACAGTTCGTACTCCAAGCATGAGCTTCTCCTACGATGTTGTCCGTGGCCACCAATCTCCGACAGCCAACTCCTTGACCGTCTCAACAGCCAATATCACCGAATCTGCCACGGTCAATCTCGCTTCTTCGGGGGGGGCGAAGGGGCCATCATCACCGATGATACCCAGAATCGACCCGGCCAGCACCTGTTGCAGTCCCTTACCCTGCGCGACGGCCAGGTCATGGGAGAAGAGGGCAGCCAGAACAAAGAGGTGAGACGACTCCATTTCCGAGGCCACGACGCCAGCGCGCTTGAGGATCGTCATGTATCGGCGACTCTCCTCAGCCATGGGCCCGGCCCCAAATTCCCGTGCGAAGAGAGAGTCCTTGGAATGGACCAGACCGCAGGTCGTGCGGTCTGCAAACCCGATGCGCCGGGCCGCCCCCCGCGCCGCCTGGACCAACTCCGGTGACGCAATTGCAGGGTATTCCGGCGGCACGTAGTTACGGGAGGTACCCTCGTCGCGCACCGCGCCGGTGCCGATGACGAGGTCCCCCACTTTGACTCGAGGGGCTTGCAGGGAGCCTGCGGTGCCCACCCGCAAGAAGACCCGGGCACCGAGGTGGAAAAGCTCCTGGACGATAATATCAAGGCTAGGAGTCCCCATACCGGAGCAGACCGCGGCAACCTCAATAGTGCGTCCTTCGTGCTGCAACGTACCAAGGTAGACGTTGTGGCTGCGCGGACTGGGGCGCTCTTCAAGGCCATCGAAGCGCTGCGCTATCTCCCGGGCTCGTCCGTCGGAGCCAGGCAGAAAGACGATGCGCCCGCGCCCGTCATTGCCGACCAGATCGGCGGTTGTCGCCGTAATATGGTGAGGTACAAACGGTTCATCATGCATGGTTTCCCTCGGCCCTGTCGATCACCACGTTGAGCAGCTGGAGGCGTTCGTCACAGACGCTTTCCAGCGCCTCAGGCGTCCTCGCCCATTTCTTGAAACTATCGGTCCAACGCTTCTCGTAGCAAGTGTGGAGGTACTCCAGGAACTCTTCGTCAAGTCCGTGCCAGCGACTCCTAGCGGCCACTTCGAAAGCTGCTCGGCTGGTGTACTCATTTTCTGGCCAGCGTTCTTTGAGCGCCTCGCGAAGAGTGTAGCCGCGCCGGGATAGCACCCGAACCTGCTCCCAATACTGCACAACATCATTGAAGTACTCCCCAACGTCGAAGGCTCTGGAGCCGGCATCGTAGATGGTACACCGCTCGAGGGGGGCGAAGATATTGTCATATTGCGAAGCTTCAAACTCAGGTGCCAGCAAACTGTCAATCTTGATCAAATCAGTTCCCTGGATGGCAATCATGAGGCGGGTTGCAGAATCTACTAACCTGAACTTTCCCTCTAGATAGACTGCGTGTGTCTCCTGGTAGTCATCTGGAAAGTGCTTCTTGAAGCGGCCATGAAATTCCTGAAGGATCTTCTCCAGTTTGTGACACCCGATAGTGAAGAAGACAATGCCACGAATGGGGGTCTGGCGTTCGACGAGGTACTGCTCTATGACCCTGAGGCCGTTTTCCACCGTCACGCCTGTGGCAACCACGTCCCCAACCAGGAGAATGGCCCCTCGTGGGATCTTCATCTTGCGGTACATGTCCTCCTTGACCGTCCAGCGTCCATCCTTGCGCTTGCGCTGGGAGGACATGAAGCAGGTGGCATGGTACTCGCTTCCCAAGGAGTCGTAGAGTGCTCCTCGGAGGTCGAAATTGAGCCCACCGCGCAGGAAGTTCATGATACACAAGCGGGCTGATGGCACGGATTCTAGGAATGGCCTGAAGGGCGCAGAAGATATCGCCGAGACCATTGCCCTGCGCATTTTCGTCGTATAGTCGATGCCAGCTACCACGGGGTCGTTACAAATAGCGACGGTCTCCGGAGTGCTGGCGATCCAACGCTCCACATCCCCCTGCCAGGACCCGCTCAGGTGATACCAGCTTGCTTCCTTGCTTCTCGTTACTGTTTCAAGGTGCTGCATGTTCCTCCTCCATTCTGCCGGGGATAGCGTAAACGCCGAGCACGATAGTCTGCCCGACTATACGAGTTTCATCAAAGAAATCCGCCGTGTACGGCAAATTATCTATGGTCATTTCGCACACCGGCTCCCACCCCTCCATGGCCAGCGCCTGCTGACACGACGGCGTGAGGGAGCCATTTCCCGTGCGATAACAGCTAAGAGACCGGAGCCAGTAAACCGGTTGTCCTCCCTTCAGGACGTCTGGCAGGGCAGAAAACGGAACGACTTGTGCCTGCCTTCCTGCCTGTCCCAACGCCTCGGTGAGATAAGCTGACCGATAAAGATGGAAGAGGTCGACACGCGTGCTGCCAATATCTCCGAGCATCACAACGTCGAGGACATCGTCAGGAGCGACGAGAATGCTTCTTTCGGGCAAAGAGCCGATACAGGAGCGGAGGGCGGTGAACTCTGCCTGCTCATCAAAGCCATGGAGATGGACGGTCCGCATAGGCACCACTAGAGTGCCAGCAGTGAGGACCGCAAGAGCAACAACCTTCCGCCAACGGATCCTGCCATTGTGCACTGCCAGGCGGCTGACCCCAAGGGCCGCCACCAGTACCAGAGGGGCCACTGCTGGCAACTGCGTACGAGCCCCTTCATAAGGCAATTCCCCAGTCATCTTGATACTTGAGGCCGCGATTATGCCGCCAGCCCAGAGCACTAGCCAGGCCACTGTCCGGGCACCTGCCGACCCGCCAAAAGAGAAGAAACCCACCAGGGCCAGCGCCATCAGCGCCGGGGGCATCAGCTTTGGCGAAACAAGCCAGCAGGCAACGGTACGCCACGTTTGCGCCTCACAGGCAATACCCCAACAATGGGATGCAGGACCCCAAACAGCCCATCCGTAGAGCGACGCTAGGGCCGTCACGAGGAGAGCAAACAGCACGGCAGGGAGCCACCAGGGGGTGGCCCGCACCCGGACCACCCGATGACCGGCAAGCAGGATGCCCGCAGCAAGAAACCCGGCAGCGAGAAGCGTCTTCCAAGCGTAGTGGAAACCAGTTTCTGCTGCCAACGAGCGGTCATCACCGGCAAACTCTCCAACCAAATTGCCAATGTGCGGAAGCAGAAAAAACAGCGCTCCCCCAACCCACGGGAGGGTACGCTGCGCCCCCTCCTTCCACTGCCTCCGCACCAAGGTTAGCGGCAAGGCCCCCAATACCAGCAGAAAGGAAATGGCCTCGACTCGCGCCTGACAAACGAGGAGCGCCGCCACGGCCAGCCCCACCTGACTCCAGCGACCCCCCTCTCCCCGCGCCGCGCACAGCCCAAAGAGAACCGCCCATATCGAGAGCGAAAGATAGCCGATGCTAAGCACATCACCCCTGGCAAAGAGCAACACCAGAGGGGTCGTCGCCACCATCAGGCCGCCGGCCCAGGCCGCCACTCTGGAGCGCCACAGTTGTCCGGCCAACAACGCCATCCCTGCTGCCGCCATGACGAAAAGCATGAGATTGGCTGCCCCGAAAGCCTCAGGTAGACGCCCCATGAGCAGCACAAAGAACGCCGCCAGGACAGGCACAGTCAGTGGATAGTCAGTGGGGAACGGCCAGTGCCACTCGAAAGCGGCCAGATGGTAGGCGGAGGTGATATGGCTGAGCCCGGTGTAGGTGCAGACCATGGGCGGCCCCGGCGAAACCACCAACCCGAGAACCAGCGCCAGGCCTCCAGCTGATAGCGCGGCCCAGAGGGCCTGCCGCCGCCAGGGCTCTTCACCTTTGTGGAAACACAGCGCGAGCACGCCGGCTGCCACGACGAAGCTCGCCCACGCCACCAGCAGAAGTAGAATGATGAGGGGATAGCCACCGCTTGACAGGGCATGCTGGGCAAGAACCATGACCGGAATCCTATGGTATCAACAGCTGCGCCTACCATACCTCACAGCGCGCGCATGCGTCAATGTGGGTGCTCGCCAGGCTCGGGCGACGGGTCCACCTTCGGCTTCCAGTACCGGGCCATACCCTCGGCGGCTACTCGCCTTTGAAATCTACTGCCGGTGGTTCCGCTAGCTTCTCCTTCATATCTTCAGGCAGTTCAAAGTACTCTGCCTCCTGCACTCCGGTGAAGGCGGCAAAGAAGCGGCCGAAGAAGGATCGGACAAAGGTGTTCAGTTCCTTGACCGCCTCGTTGTAGCGGGTCCTGGAGACGGCGATTCGATTCTCAGTTCCCTCAAGAGAATCCTGTAACTTCAGGAAGTTCTGACTCGCCTTCAGGTCAGGGTAGGTCTCTTTCAGCATCAGCAGTCGGGAGAGGGCCCGCTCGATGCCGGCTGACGCTTCGGCCTTCTCACCCACTCCCTTGGCCTGGAAGTATGACTTGCGCGCATTGGCAATATCAGTGAACACCTTATCTTCGTGCGCGGCGTAGCCCTTGACTGTCTCAACCAGATTGGGGATGAGATCGTAGCGCCGCTTGAGTTGATTCTCAACCTCGGACCACTTCTCCTTGACGCCTTCTTCCAAACCCACAGATTTGTTGTAAAGATTGACAAACGTGGCGCCCACGCCGATGGCTAAGAGAAGCACCACGCCAACAAAGGCAATGCAACCGATCTTCCAGCCTTTGCCACTGCTTTGCTGTCCATATTCATTCATATCTGCACCTCAGTCGTTGTTGTTGAAGACTACCACGAACCACCGGCACCGCCACCACCAAAGCTGCCACCGCCACCGCCAAAGCCGCCGCCAAAACCGCCGGAACTCCGGCCGTTACTGCGACTACCCATGCCGGTCATCATCATCGCTCCCCAGAAACCGTATCTTCGCCGTCCTCGCATGCCACCACCAATCATAGTCAGGAGAATGAAGGCCAGCACCAGCCAATTGGCCCAGTGCTGCCGACGCTTCTTGCGGGGCGATTTCTGGGCCCCATCGGCAGCAAGGGACACTGCTCCCTTGACGCCCAATAGCTGTGCGAAGTCCTTGCTCAGCTCACCCGGCTGCTGCTCGGACTCAGAGGCAATGCGGACGCCCAGTTCGTAAAGGTACTGGCGCAAACCGCCGCCATAGTCACCGGCCTTGAATGCAGGTACCAGGATCTCCCGGCGCAAACTACCCACCAGGGAGTCGGGCAGAACGCCCTCCACTCCGCGTCCGGTTGCGGTGAAGTCCTTGCGGTCCGCCGGGGCCACCAGAACCAGAATGCCATTATCCTTCTCCTTGTTCCCAACTCCCCACCGCTCAGCAGTTTCAGTGGCAAGCATGGACGGCTCCTGGCCCGCCAGCGTGGAGACTGTGAAGACCGCGATTTGGGCACCAGTGCGCTGTTCAAGAACACGCACGAAGTTGTTCATCAGTTCTTCGTCGGCAGCGGCAATCACCTCTGCCTGATCGAGGACCGGAGCAGTCCACTGAGGTAGCTCTCGTGGCTTCTCATTGCAGGCAAGGAGTGGCACCAGGACGAGAGAGGCGGCCAAAGCAAAGGGGACTCTCATCTGGCCACCGAGTCGAAAGTATCCACCCACGATACCAGCGCAGTGAGGGTGCGCTCCAGCTCATAGAGTGCAGCTGGCTCAACCCGCGGCCGCTTCTGGCCACGCAGCTGATGGAGCATTGCGAAGGCACTGCAGTCTACGTTGCTGCCGGTGCTGAGAGCAGTGAGCCGCTTTGCGTCGGGCCCCACTGTTCCTCCAGTCCCAAGGTACTCGAGGGACAACAGCAGCATATCCAGCTTGCCTGAGCCACCCAACAGCCAATTCCCGATGGCGCGCCCGTCATCGCCAAAACGGATGCCGGCCAGGCGAGTATGCAGAGCGAGGCCGCGCAACTCCCGTTCGCACTGCAGGCGGAGGTCGTCCATAGCGATATCGAGGATACTCAGGTCATACTCGCCGGCAACCACAACTCCGGTCTCCCGCACTATCAGGAACTCCACAGGGAAGACATCCAGCGAGCCGGCCAATGCCTGCGGCGTCAGCGTAATGGGCGGCTGCAACCCCTTGCGCGCCAACGGCTTCCAGGCCCCTCGAATGGCCCCCAGGGAGTCTGCATCTACGGCCGTCAGCAAAGCCACGGAATCGATAGCCGAACGACCCGGCACAAAATCCTCCCGGGTGGCCTCACCAGAGACAATCAGCGCCACCAACTGCTCCCCCAAAGAACCCTTCAGTGCCGCAGAAAAGATCTCCACCGTTGAGTGAGCCCCAGATGCGACCTTCCTTCCCTCGATTGCCATGCATTACCTCCTGTGCGCCATCCTCGCGCATGTGCCCGGAAATTGCCACAGGGGAGCCGCAAACCTTGCCGCCAACCGGGGCCGTGCTACAATAGTCGGGAGCGGTGGAGGGCAACTTGAGCAAGCGTATCAGAGTAGCGGTTCTAATGGGTGGAGTCAGTGGCGAGCATGAGGTTTCACTCAAGTCCGGAAGCGGCGTGCTGGCCAATCTCGATGCCGACAAGTACGTTGGTCAAGGCGTGACTATCGGCAAGGACGGCAGCTGGTCCCTTGACGGTGGCGAGCCTCTGGAGATGCTCAAGGGATTGCAGCAGCTGGTGTCTGAGACTGACGTGGTCTTCCTGGCCCTGCACGGGCCCAATGGCGAAGATGGTTCGATGCAGGGGCTGCTGCATCTATTGCGTCTCCCATACACTGGCTCCGATTACTACGCATCCAGTCTGGCCATGAACAAGCCACGCACCAAGGACGTATACGTCTGCGGCGGTCTGACCGTGGCCCCACATCGCATGGTCTATGCCGGGGATCAAAGCCAGCTGGAACCCTTGGCCGAAGAGCTGCTGGCGGCCCTCGGCAGTCCGGTCGTGGCCAAGACCACTAAGCTTGGCTCCAGCGTTGGCGTCGGCATCGCCAGGGACGCGCAGTCCCTGGCCAGACTCCTGGCAGATTACCTGCAATTTTCCGGGGAGGTAATGGTAGAGCAGTTTATCAAGGCTACCGAGGTGACCGCACCGGTGATAGACAACCCCCGGACTGGTCGCTGTGAGGCCTTGCCCCTAGTAGAGATCCGGCCCACAGTTTCTGATTGGTTCGACTACCGGGCGAAGTACGAGGTGGGCGGCGCATTGGAGATCTGCCCGGCCCCGATATCGGCTGAGCTGACAACTGAGTGTCAGCGCATTGGGCTCCTCGCCCATCGGCTGCTGGGTTGCCGCGGGATGTCACGCACTGACATCCTCATCGATGGGGCTGGAGTCTGTCACGTGGTTGAGACAAACACGATCCCGGGATTCACCGCAACGTCGTTGCTGCCACAAGCGGCAGCCCAAGCGGGTTACTCCTACAGCGACCTCGTGGACATGCTCCTTCAGGAAGCTCTGGCAAGACACAGGTAACCTGGAAGAAACAGACTACCGAAGACGGGTGATATTGGCCGCTTGCAGACCCTTCGGGCCTTCCCGCGTCTCAAACTCAACTTCCTCGCCCTCAGTGAGCGTTTTGTAGCCATCGGTGAGGATTGCAGAATGGTGAGCGAAGACCTCCGCACCATCGTCGCTGGTGATAAATCCGTACCCCTTGCTATCGTTGAACCATTTCACTACACCTTTCATCACGTACTCTACCTCTACTGCCGGGCGAGTTTCCCCGCGCTGAACACCTCCCCACCGGGAACCACTTGCACCAGGCGTTGGTGGGAGCTGCGTCGTACCGGGGTATTATCCCCCCTAGGGCCCCACGGATCAACTGTTTATTTGACGAGGCCCCGGCCAGAGCGGCTCAGGACTCGAAACGGGAGAACTCAGCACAGGTACCGCCCATGAGCACTGCGATGGCCTGATGCACCGCGGCGAAGGGCTGTGCCCCCACCAGGCGTGCCACCTCCCGACTCTCCTCGTCGAAGAAGACCAGGGTGGGCGTTCCGACAACGCCCATCTGCCTGGCAATTTGCCGGTTCACAGGGTCGGAGATGTCTATCTTCTCGATGCGTAGGCCCTTGCTGGCACAGGTTGTATTGAGGCTCCGCAGCACCGGCACCATGGTCAGGCAAGCAGGACAATCGGGCCTGAAGAAGTCGAGCACAACGGGACCGCTGATGAGACTCTCCAGCGAAACCTCGAAACCAGCCCCATTGCGGGTCGCATCGTCCTCATCGAGGCCACAGGCGGACGTCTCAGCAGTACACTCCCCACTCGCAGCCACCAGTTGTTCAGTCGCACCGCTCACTTCCACCGCGGGT
>CALGBT010000046.1 GCA_937884235.1 uncultured Pseudomonadota bacterium | reverse complement strand
CCGGTCCTATCTCCGTTTCGATCTCAACTCGCTCCCTCAGGGCAAGGTGCTCTCTGCCTCCCTGCGGCTCACCGAAGTGGGCAAAGTGAACGAAATGGGCGGTTCGTTTGAGTTGAAGATCACGGCCCTGAAGAAGATCGGCTCAGATGAGATCTGCGAATGGAACGAGCAGACCCTTAACGATACCAATCTCACCACCTGGAACTCGCTGCCGCAGAACGTCTCGGTCACGGAAGACGGCATGTGGTTCTTCGACGTCACCAAGGCAGTTACCGATTGGGTCAACGGCGAGCAGGACAAGCCGGGAACACCCATCATGCCCAACTGTGGCTTCCACTTCTACGACGATGCCTTTGGCAACCAGGGGGCTCCGATTCAGCGGTGGGTCGATTTTGGCAGCAAGGAGAGTCAGTATTCGCCACAGCTCAAGGTGGAGATTGCTCAGGACCTGGACGAAGACGGGTATTTCGGTGATTGCAACGAAGAGGACCCCGCCATCAATCCCGGGGCCGCAGAGGTGTGCGACGAGATCGACAACGACTGTGACGGGCAGGTGGACGAAGAGAACTGCGACGGTCTTGATAATGACTGTGATGGTCTCATCGACGAGGGCGAAGACCTGTGCGGAGAGGGGCAGTTGTGCATCTACCATTCATGCTATGCGACCTGCGAAGATGAGTGCGGCGGCACTACCAAACTCAAGTGCGTGAAGAACGAGGACCTGGGAATCTACGAGCGGTGGGGCTGCAAGAAGGACGGCGATGCTGACCCTTGTTTTGACTGGTACAAGGCCGAAGAATGTGCTCCCGGCGAGTATTGCCAGTATGGATACTGCTCAGGCAACTGCATCGACCTGTGCGATGTGGCTGATGTCAAACAGTGCGAAAAGGACTCCCTGGGAGATTGGCATGTCGCCACCTGCAAGGATTCCGATGGTGATGGCTGCCTGGATCTCTACGATGCCGTCCCTTGTGGTCCCTCAGCTTCCTGCGAAAACGCGATCTGTGGCACCGCCTGCACCGACTCCTGTGTGCTCGGCACTGTTGAGTGCAACGGGGCGGCTCTGGTCGCGGCCTGCTGGGACTTTGACCAGAACGGCTGCCTCGAAATGAGCGAGGTCGGCACCTGCGACCCCGCCACTGCGCCCTGTGAGGATGGGGAGTGCGGCGGCCAGCCGATTCCTTGCGAGGATGAATGCCTGGCCGGGGCTGCCATGTGTGAAGTCGTTGATGGTGTGGCGATGCTCTTCGAATGTGTCGCCGACCAGGATGCCGATGTCTGCCTGGAGTGGGGCAATTCTTCGGAGTGCCCGCCACCGGGTGAGTGCAACGGCATGAAGAACGGCTGTGCGGAAGAGGAGGTTGTGGACAACGTGGTCGTGGAAGGCTCGGCCGACGTTATTTCCGTGCCGGACATGGTGGCGGTGGATGAAATTGTTGAACAGCCGGATACTGCCCACAGCGATGTGCCGGATGTTGCCGGCAACCCACTCCCCGACGATCTTCAAGTGTCTGCAGATGTCCCCGCGGCGGATGGGGCAATTGGTGCCGATAGTAGTGGGGAAGAGCCGAAGAAGAAGGATGATGGTTGTTCCGCCGGGGCCGGGGCGAACCCCATGGCCGGGTTGGTATTGCTCGGTCTGCTGTCGCTGCTCCTGGCACTGCGATGCCGCAGGGAGCGACTGTAGGCCCCGCCTGAATTGCGCTGAACCTTGACCTCCCCCGGTCTCTCTGTTAACTTCCCAGCCAACTTATTGTTGAGGAGTAGTGCATGAATTTCCAGGACGTGATTCTTCGCCTCCAGTCCTATTGGGCGAAGGCGGGTTGCATTGTGACGCAGCCCTACGATATTGAGAAGGGGGCTGGGACCTTCAATCCTTCTACCTTCCTGCGAGTGCTGGGGCCCGAGCCGTGGAATGTCGCCTATGTCGAGCCCTCCCGGCGCCCGACGGACGGTCGCTACGGCAATAACCCTAACCGGCTCCAGCACTACTACCAGTTCCAGGTTGTCATGAAACCGAGCCCTCTCAACATTCAGGAACTCTACCTGAACAGTTTGAAGGAGCTGGGCATCGACCCGTTGGACCACGATATCCGTTTCGTGGAGGACGACTGGGAGTCCCCGACCCTGGGGGCCTGGGGACTGGGCTGGGAGGTCTGGCTCGATGGTATGGAGATCACCCAATTCACATACTTCCAGCAGGCCGGAGGCATCAACCTGGACCCCATTCCAGTGGAGATCACCTACGGCATTGAACGCATCGCCATGTATCTGCAGGATGTAGAGAACGTCTACGACCTGACGTGGGTTGGCGACGTGACCTACGGGGACGTCTTCCATCGCAACGAAGTGGAGTTCTCGACGCACAACTTCGAGGTCGCCGACACGGAGCTTCACCTGATGCTCTTCGACCGCTTTGAGAAGGAGTGCCTTCGCCTTTGCGACGACTTGGAAATGCCACTGCCGTTGCCAGCATATGATTACTGCCTGAAATGCTCCCACGCCTTCAACGTCCTTGATGCCCGAGGTGCGATCAGCGTGGCGGAGCGGCAGAAGTACATCTTCCGGGTGCGCACTCTGGCCCGCCGCTGTGCCGAGGAGTTCCTGGCCAGCCGCGAGCGTCTGGGCTTCCCCCTCATGAATCGGAAATGGGAGCAGAAATGAGTTCAATCGAGCGAAAGAGATACTTGCTGGAAGTGGGGCTCGAGGAAGTGCCGGCGCGCATGGCTCCCCCGGCGGCCAGAAGTCTGGCTGAGGCACTGTCCAAGGAGTTGGCGGCCTTGCGGCTGACCCCGGAGGCGGTGAGTCACTTCGTGACGCCGAGGCGCCTGGTGGTGATGATCAGTGGCCTGCCGGTTTGCCAGGAGGATGTGGTGGTGGAGAAGCGTGGCCCGGCGCGGGCCATTGCTTTTGACGCTGACGGCAATCCCAGCAAGGCTGCGGTAGGTTTCGCCCGAGGCCAGGGGCTGGACGTCAAGGAACTTGAATTCGTCCTGGTGGACGGGCAGGAGTACATTCTGGCCCGCAAGGCGGAGACGGGGCAGACCACGGCGGCGTTGCTCCCGCCGCTTCTGGAGAAATGCCTGGCGGGACTGCGCTTTCCCAAGTCTATGCGTTGGGGAACCCAGAGCACGGCTTTTGTGCGCCCGGTCCACTGGCTGGTCTCGCTGCTGGGCGAGGAGGTTGTGCCTTTCTCCTATGCGGGAATCGAAGCGGGCAGGCTCACCTACGGCCACCGTTTCATGGGGGCCCGGGGCCCGCTAGCCGTGGCCAATCCCGACGAGTATCAGGGGCTGTTGGCAGAGAACTTCGTGCTCATCGACCCCGCCGACCGACAGGCTCGCATTCTGGAGGGGTTAGCGGCCATTGAGAGGGAGAATGGGTTTGCGGTGGTGCGGGATCAGGAGTTGCTCGACGAAGTGACTCATCTGGTGGAGTATCCAGTGCCCAGCCAGGGTACCTTTGACCAGAAGTTCCTGGCCATGCCTGCCGAGGTCCTGGTCACCTCCATGAAGTACCATCAGAAGTTCTTTGCCGTTTACGATGGTGACAAGTTGGCCAACCGGTTCGTGGTCATCAATAATACCAAGGCGCGGGATGCATCGCTGGTAGTGCGCGGCAATACCAGGGTGCTCACGGCCCGCCTTGAAGATGCCCTCTTCTTCTTCAACGAAGACCGCAAGCAGGGGCTGGAAGGTTACCTGGAACCGCTGGGCGGCCAGACTTTCTTGCGCGGCCTCGGGTCGATGCGGGAGAAGGGAGTGCGGGCGGCTTCGCTGGCGGCGCGGGTGGCCGGATTACTCTTTGCCGATGCTGCGGTGGAACAGACTGCGGCGCGGGCCGGGCTGTTGTGCAAGGCCGACCTGGCAACCCAAATGGTCTTTGAATTCACAGAATTGCAGGGAGTCATGGGGCGGGAGTATGCCCGACTTTCCGGCGAAGGCGATGCCGTTGCCGAGGCCATCTATGAGCACTACCTGCCGCGCTTCTCCGGTGATGAACTTCCGGAATCGGCTGCCGGTGCAGCCCTGGCGTTGGCTGACCGACTTGATACCGTGGTGGGATGCTTCCATCTGAAGCTCATTCCCACGGCAACCAAGGACCCCTACGCGTTGCGGCGTGCGGTGTTGGCCTGCATCCGGATTCTCGCTGCGCGGAAGGTGACTACGCCGCTAGCCGATTTTGTCCAGGCATCCATTGAGAACTTCGGTGATGTCATTGCCGGCGACCGGGAGCAGTTGCTGGCGCAGGTGATGGAATTTGTTGCCGGGCGGCTGCGCAACTGGCTGGCCGAGCAATACGCGACTGAAGTGGTGGACGCGTGCATGGCCTCCGGTTTTGCCAATCCTTATGACGTGCAGCAGAAGTGCGAAGCTGTGGAAGGCCTGCGCGGGCGCCCCGACTATGAAGACCTGGTGCAGGGGTTCAAGCGGGTCATCAACATCACCCGCAAGGCTGCAGACAATGATGCCGTCTTTGCCCCGGAGCGGCTCGTGGAAGCGGCGGAACGGGACCTCTGGGAGTCCTTTGGAACTCTCCAGGCCACGGCCGCTGCGGCGCTGACAGAGCGGCGCTATGGCGTGGTAATGGCTCTATTGGTGGAATTGAAGCCGGCCATCGACCGCTACTTTGATGATGTGATGGTGATGTGCGACGACCTCACCTTGCGCGGCAACCGTCTGGCCATGCTTTCCAAGATCGGACACTTCTTCCTGGAGTTGGCCGATTTCACCAAGATCCTGGCCTGAGGCGACCATGGGGGGAGCTGCTCAGAGCGGTTCTTCGGCGTTGCTGGTCGTCCTGTCGGGCGGCCTCGCAGTCTTCCTCGTCATCCTCGCCTTTCTTATTTATCGCACCGGTCAATCTGCGCCGGCCTATGAGCGGCTCAGTCGCTGGGGGTCGGGCCTCAGCCTCGTCTTTGGGACCCTGCTATTGCTCTTCTGCTTCCTCGAAGTGATAGCTCGGGTGATGATCCCCGGGGGCTACCTCAAGCGCCGGCCGCATCGCGGTTCCGACCCCGGTGCCATTGTCGAAACTCTGCCCGATGGACGCGCCTACTGGGAGTATCGCGGTGATCAGGGGTTTGACGAAGCGGGCATGAGAGAGGCGCCGGTGGTGGCCGACGCGGTATGGCGCCTGGGGGTCATGGGGGATTCGGTGACTTACGGTGTTGGCGTGCCGGCAGAGAAGCGGTTCATTCACCTCCTGGCCGGGAGCTTGGAGCAGCGGTGCGGCCCAGTCCAACTTATGGATGCCGCGGTCCCGGGATACTCCCTGCACCAGGAGCGGCTGGCCACGGAGCGCAAGGTGCTGCCGCGCCAACCTGATTTGCTCTTTGTCGGTGTCTACTCCAACGATACCGTTCAGTTCACCGTGATCGGGTCCACTGCCTACGACGTGCGGGTCAACCTCGAACAAGGCTTCCCGGTTTTTTCTTTCCTGCCGCTTCCCGATGTTGTCAACGCCTTGCTGTTGCAACATTCGGTCTTTTACCAGTGGATGACTCTGCGGGGGATGGCAGCAACAGACAAGGTCAGCGGCCGGGAGGACCAACTGCTGACCATGGCCCTGGATGATCTGAACGAGATGCGGCGTGCCTGCGTCGCGCAGGGCTGTCGCATGGTTGTGGCGCTCTTCCCGGAGTTGGACGAGCCTCTCTCTGGACCGGAGCCGGATGGCACTGCCCGTTTTTACGGGGCTCTTCGTGCCTGGGCAACAACTGCTGGGGTGCCGATTATCGACGTGCGGCAGATGTTGGCGCAGGAAGACTACTTGAAGGTCCGGCTGGATGAGTGCTGCCATTACAACGAGGATGGCCACGCGCGGGTAGCTGCCGGGCTTGAAAAGGAATTTGACCGCCTGGGATTACTGCCCGCTCCGTGTCGGTAGGACTTTCTTCGCTTTGCCGGAGACTTCGTAGACCACTTCAAATCCGCCCATCTGCACTGCGTGCCTGTATAGGAGCGGCGGGGGTCCGGGAACATCAGCTGGCAGCACCACGTGGTACTGGATGCCAGGAGTTGGGGCGTAGGAGTAGAGGAGGCGGCTTTGCGGCCGGGTGAGTGGCGCACCGAGGGGGGCCAGGGGCACGGTCGACGGGGCGGTGGGAGCTTGCGGTTGCGGAGTGGCCAATTTGGTTGAGGGTGGTGCCTTTGCTGCCAGCTGCTCCTCTTGGCTGCGCTTCGCTTGAAGTTCCGCGGCCAGGGCCAGGCCCGTCTCAGTCATGAAGATGTCCTGGTCACGCTTGCCGTGGCGACCGTATCCCCATTGATAGGGCAGGCCATGGAAATCGCCGAGGCCGACGGCGCGGCGCTGGATCAGTCCTCGCTTCAGGAGTCGGTTGATGACGCGGGTGAAGGTCGCCTTGAAGGTCCGGTCGGTTTCCGCAAGTCCGTGCACTGGGGCAGGCCGGGTTTTGCCCCGCCGGTGCGCCATGCGATACATGACTTTGCTGCGGATGGTGCCCGCCGGGATCTGGCTGGCCTGGAACTGCTCGTGGACCACGGCCAGATCGAGGAGGAATTCCTCCTCCAGGGGGGTCAGATTATGCTCGCTCATTTGCTCGCCAGGCGGAATTTGCCGCGGGAAAACTGGAACTTGCGAACTGATACTGTCTCTTCGGTGGTGAGCTTGCGAGTGAAGTCCTTGCGGATCTCGTAGCGGCGTTTGCCGCTTTGCACCTCAATGTCCAGGACGTCATCTCCATTGAGGTCCTTGAAGGCGACGTGCTTGAAGCGAGCCGTCTCAAGGGGTACCCCGGGGCCGTCATCAAGGGTTCGAGCAGTCCAGAGTTCCCGAGTGCCGCCACCCGAGAAGGCATGCACCGCAAGGTCTCTGAAGAGGTAGCCGCCTGGGGCTTCGCTTTCCACCTCAAGGACCAATTCCAGGACCCCATCGTGCTGAATGTCCAGCGCTTCGTAACGGGTGACGACGGCGCGGGGTGCCTGCATTGCCGTCGCGCCCACAACCTTGCCAGGGGCTGTTGGTGTGCCCGAGATGAGGACGGCTCCGGCGTATTCGTTGGTCCACTCTGCGCCCGCGGGATTGACCACCTTGACGAAGAGGATGTGGCCCTCGTTGCTGGCCACGAAACCCCCGGCGAGGGCAACGGTGGCGATGGAAACCTGAATCGGTGCGGTATCGAAGGGATAGAGCTTCTTGGCGCCCTCCAGCTTGAAATCATACCAGAAGCCTCGTGGTTCGCTGTGCGAGCTCCGTAGCTTGCCGCCAAAGAGTGTTGCGGCCAGTTGCTGCGCCTGCTTCACGGTGAGTGGAACCAGATTGGAAGTGGCGGCAGCAGTTGTCTGTCGGGGAATCTCGGCGGGGTCGCGTTGGAGCTGGGTCGGTTGGCGGCGCGAATCGGCCGGGACGGCGGCGGGGGACTGTCGCTGGTCCTCCGGGCGGGAGGGCTCTACGGCGACGTCCAATTCACCCTTGTCGTGGCCCTCGAAGAGGTTCCCGGCAAAGCTCCGCATCTTGCCGGCGGTGCGGTCCACCATCTCGGCGAAGGCTGGATTGGAGTGGTAGTACATGTACCCACCAACCAGCAGCGCCGGAACTGCCAGGGCAATGGCGATGGGCCAGAGCGAGCGGCGTCCCTGGGCCTTCTTGCCACTCTTCTTTCTGGCGGCCGGTTTCTTTCCTTTCGTCTTGGCTGCAGTCATCACACTCCTCCCTGGCAAGAGAGTATCACCGGGGGGCCGAGGCAGCAAAAAAGAGGGGCTCTGTAAGAAGGGACTGGGCCGGCGCGGCGCAACGCCCTTGCCAGCCTCCAGCCCCTTCGTCTAGCATGGGTTCCGAAGCACAATAGACCCGGCGTGAGGGGGGCTCGTACATTGCCGCTCGACTGTTGCCCTGGAAGGCCTGAAAGACGAGGAAGGACCATGCGAAAACGTTTGATTACTCTGGTTCCCGTGTTGCTGGTGGTGGTGCTGGCGGTGGTGGTGATGGCCGCGCCGAAATCGGTGGAGGAGCGCCGGAAGCTGGCGACCAAGGAGTATAACAACGGCAACTACCGGGATGCCTTTGTGCTCTATGAGGAGCTGTTGCTCAAAGAGAAGGGTGTGCCGGAGAGTCTGGTGCCTCAGGACTACAATATGGCGCTCAACTGTCTGCGCAGTCTGGGGGAGCACAAGTCGGTGGACGACTTTCGAGACCGGGTGGTGAAGCGCCATGGCGATAACTGGGGGTTGCTCTGGCAGGCTGCTCGGAGCTTCTTCCACGGGCATCACTATGGGACCATTGTGGCTGGCGAGTTTGAGCGGGGTTATCAGCGCGGCGGTGGACGCTATGTGAATACCGTGGAGCGGGATCGGGTGGCGGCGCTGGCGCTCATGGACCGGACCCGTGCCATCATCGAGGGCGATGCGCCGCGCGTGCCGCTCAAGACCGCCTCGGCGGCGACTGCTGAGTTCTACCGCGAGTTCGCCAACATGTTGGTGGGCTATCGGGGATATCAGGGGGCCTGGCGGCTCCTCTACCTCACTGATCTCAACGATCTTCCCGACTATGTTGATGGCTACTACTATGACAACTACAACGTCGCCGGCGCGTCGGTGGACGAGCAGGGCAATCCCATCTTCCATAAGGTACCCGAGAGCTACGCTGCGGCAAAGACCGACGGTGAGCGCTGGCGCCACTTCATGAAGCGGGCCATCGCTGCTGATGCCTCGGTGCGCGCTGCGGTGCTCTACGACTATGCGGCCTTCCTTTACAACCAGTTCGGGGTCCACACCATGGCCTACTATGGCCGCGCTTACGGCCAGTCGGGAGCGACTGGCGAGGATGGCACGCAGGAGGGCCCCTTCACCCTCCATACGCTTGAAAACGATGAATCCATGGCCCGCCTTGCAACTGGCGTCAAGCGCTTCAAGATGCCTGATGATGCCAACTACATCCAGCTCTACAAGGAGTTGAAGGCCTGGACCAACCTGGCGCAGATCTTTGAAAATCGGCGGCAATATCCGGAGGCCGCCCGTTACTGGAAGATGGCCGGATACAACGACAACGTCGATCAGATCCTGGGCAACTGGGGCCAGTTCCATCAGACCGGCACGCATCCGTCGGGTAGCGAACCAGAAATCGAGTACCGCTTCCGCAACGGCGACGAAGTGTCGTTTGAGGCCCACGCCATCGATGTGCGCAGGTTGCTGCGGGACGTCAGGAAGTACCTCGAGTCCAGTCCCCGCGACCTCGACTGGAACCGGATGAACATCGCCAATATCGGCTATCGGCTGGTCCACGAGAACCAGGGACAGTATCTGCTCGACCGGGTGGCGAAGTGGAAGCTGGCGCTGAAGCCGCAAGATAACCACTTCGATTCAGTGGTCAGTGTCAAGACGCCGCTGGTCAAAGCCGGGGCCTATCTGCTCACTGCGAAGCTCAAGAATGGGAACGTTTCGAAGATCGTCGTCTGGGTGGATAATACGGTCATCGTTCGTAAGCAGCTGAATGGGGCCAGCTACTTCTTCGTCGGGGATTCTGTTACCGGGAAGGTGCTGCCTGAAACGAAGGTGGAATTCTTCGGCTATCGCCAGAAGTACATCAGTGCGAAGTGGCCCAACCGAGATTACTACAAGGTCTACACCAAGAAGTTTGCACGCACTTCAGACAAGAATGGCCAGGTCATCGTCAAGCCCGGGGAGTACTCCACGGATTACAACTGGTTGATCTCCGTCGATACCAAGGAGCGCCTGGCCTATCTGGGGTTCACCGGCATCTGGTATGGCAACTACTATGACTATGAGTACAACCAGACGAAGGTCTTCACCATTACCGACCGTCCGGTCTACCGGCCCAATCAGGCGGTCAAGTACAAGTTCTGGCTCCGCCACGCCAAATACGACCAGGATGATACCTCCAGTTTCGCCAACCAGTCTTTCACCGTCCGTATCCACAATCCCAAGGGCGAGAAGGTGCTGGAAGAGACCAAGAAGACCGACGAGTGGGGTGGGCTGGATGGCGAGTATCTGCTACCCGATGACGCCACCCTGGGAGTCTACAGTGTTCAGATCGTGAACTACGGGGGGAGCAGCTTCCGGGTGGAGGAGTACAAGAAGCCGGAGTTTGAAGTGACGGTGGAGGCCCCGGACAAGCCGGTGATGCTGGGGGAGAAGATCGTTGCCAAGATCAAGGCGAAGTACTATTTCGGGTCGCCGGTGGCCAAGGGCAAGGTGAAGTACAAGGTCTTGCGGTACACGCACAATGCCAGTTGGTATCCGTCGTCCTATTGGGACTGGTTCTACGGGGCCGGCTACTGGTGGTTCGGCTATGACTATGGCTGGTGGCCGGGATGGTCTCACTGGGGTGTCTCCCGGCCGATCTGGTGGTGGTGGGGCAGCAGCTCGACGCCGCCGGAAGTGGTGGCCGAAGCCGAGGTGCAGGTTGGCCCTGGCGGTGAGGTGGAGGTACCCATCGATACCGCCCTGGCAATGGCTTTTCATCCAGATCAGGACCACCGCTACGAGATCACCGCGGAGGTGACTGATGAGTCCCGACGGACCATTGTCGGCGTTGGCAAGGTGCTGGTGGCCCGGCGTCCGTTTAAGGTCTATGCGTGGGTCGATCGCGGCCACTATCGGGTGGGCGATGTGGTCCATGCCAGCTTCCAGGCGCAGACCCTCGATTCCAAGCCGGTGGTTGGCGCTGGTGAGCTGACCCTCTACTCGGTGAGCTACGACAACGACGGCAAACCCACCGAGAAGGTGGTGCAGCAATGGAGTTTGCCAACCAACGACCGGGGGACTGCGGAGCTGCAGCTTAAGGCTTCCAAGGCCGGGCAGTACCGGCTCAGCTACAAGGTCACCGACAAGGCTGACCATATGATCGAAGGTGGCTATGTCTTCGTGGTCCGTGGTTCCGGATTCGACGGCAAGGAGTTCCGGTTCAACGAGATCGAACTGGTCCCTGACAAGAAGGAATACGCTCCTGGCGAGAAGGTCAAGCTAATGGTCAACACCGACCGGGCCGGGGCCACGGTGGTGCTCTTCGTGCGGCCGGCCAACGGCGTCTATCTTGAGCCAGAGGTGCTGCGGCTGGAGGGCAAGAGCATGGTCCACGAGATTGAAGTCACGAAGCAGGATATGCCCAACTTCTTTGTGGAAGCATTCTCGGTGTACAACGGCAAGCTCTACACCGATACCCGCGAGATCATCGTGCCCCCGGAGAAGCGGGTAATCAACGTCACCGTCGAGCCGGACAAGACTGAGTATCTGCCCGGCGAGAAGGCTTCGGTGCGCATCAAGCTTACCGACCTCAAGGGCAAGCCTTTCGTCGGTTCCACGGTGCTGGCGGTCTATGACAAGGCCGTGGAGTACATCTCGGGTGGTTCCAATGTGCCGGAAATCAGGCCCTTCTTCTGGAAATGGCGGCGCAGCCACCAGCCGCAGACCGAATCGACTCTGACCCGGGCTTTCAGCAACATCACCCTGCCCAACAAGTTGGCCATGCGCCTCCTCGGGGTATTCGGGAACATGGTGAAGCCGTCGGAGGACGCGACGACCATCTCTCTCGATGCGAGTTCGGTTAGCGGCGGGTTGATGCGCGGGGGGGGCGGCGGCAAGATGCGGGCCATGAAGAAGTCTGAGTCCAGATCCTCGGGGGCCCCGGCGGCCCCCATGGCCATGGCCGAGATGCCGGCCGATGAGGCCGCTTCCCGGGCCGACGATGCAATGGCTGGGGATTCTGGAGGTGCCGAGCGGCAGCAGGCCCCGGCGCCCGGGGTGGAGCCGGCGGTGCGCACCAACTTTGCCGATACCGCCTTCTGGGCCGCGGCCATCACCACGGACCAGGAGGGCCTCGCCACGGTGACCTTCGACATGCCTGAGAATCTGTCGGGCTGGAAGGTGAAGACCTGGGCCATGGGCCATGGCACCAAAGTGGGTGAGTCCACGGTTGATGTGGTCACCCGCAAGAACCTGATGCTGCGCCTGCAGGCCCCCCGTTTCTTTGTGGAGAAGGACGAGGTGGTGCTGTCGGCCAACGTCCACAACTATCTTAAGACCGAGAAGGAAGTGACCGTGGTGCTGGAGCTCGACGGGCCGAGTATCAAGGCCTTGGACGAGCCGACCCGGAAGCTGACCATTGCGGCCGGTGGTGAGGAACGCGTCGACTGGCGGGTCAAGGTGTTGCGGGAAGGTGAGGCTATCATCCGTATGAAAGCGCTCACCGACGAAGAGTCCGATGCCATGGAGATGCGCTTCCCGGTCTTCGTCCACGGCATGCTGAAGACTGAATCCTACAGTGGCGTCATCCGGCCTGATGGCAAGCGGGCAAAGATCGAACTCACAGTACCCTCGGAGCGGCGGGTGGAGCAATCCCGCCTGGAGTTGCGCTACTCCCCGACCCTGGCCGGGGCCATGGTCGATGCTCTGCCCTACCTGGTGGAGTATCCCTATGGCTGCACGGAGCAGACGCTCAATCGCTTCCTGCCCACGGTGATCACGCAGAAGATTCTGCAGGAGATGGACCTGGACCTGAAGGACATCGAGGAGAAGCGCAGCAACCTGAACGCTCAGGAGATCGGCAACGACAAGGAGCGGGCGAAGCAGTGGCAGCGCTGGGACCGCAACCCGGTCTTCAGCGAGAAAGAAGTCAACAAGATGGTCAACAAGGGGCTCTTCCGCCTCCAGTCCATGCAGCTTTCGGATGGAGGCTGGGGCTGGTTCTCGGGCTGGGGCGAGCATTCCTACCCGCACACCACGGCGACGGTGCTCCACGGGTTGCAGATGGCACAGGCCAACGGGCGCAATGTCGATGGCAACGTTATGGCCCGGGGTGTTGCCTGGCTGGAGAACTACGAAGAGAAGCAGGTGCGTCTCATCAAGCGGGGCCGCAAGAAGAAGCCGAAGTGGCCCTACAAGTCGTCCGCAGACAACCTCGATGCCTTCGTCTACATGGTGCTCGCTGATG
>CALGBT010000045.1 GCA_937884235.1 uncultured Pseudomonadota bacterium | reverse complement strand
GTCTTTCGCAAGCGGCGCTGGTGGTTTCCCTTTAAGCTCACTCTGGTCTCGGAGCGAGAGGACCGGCACGAAAAGGTCCCCGCCACCATCGCCGTAGCGCAGCCGCTGACTCGGGAGTTGGCCCGGCAGATGAACGGCATCCCCCAGAATGCCCTCAACGAGGTCTTTCTGAATACCGCCATTACCGCCCACATTCTGGGCGGGTGTCCCATCGGTGCCAGTGCCGAAACCGGCGTCATCGACGGGCAGAATCGAGTCTACGGATATGACGGCCTGATGGTGGTTGACGGGTCGATGATACCGGCCAACCTGGGGGTCAATCCCAGCTTGACCATCACCGCCCTGGCGGAACAGGCGATGAGTCATATTCCTGACCGCGCGGCCGACCGCGAGTGACGTTGTAAAGGCGACTACACCTCCAGCGTGCAGTCCCAGTCACAGCCGTCGCCGGAATCCCAATTGCCGTCGTCGCACTCTTCGCCCGGGTCGAGGATGCCGTTGCCGCAGGAGATCTTCTGGCAGAGTGCGGAGCACTCATCAGCTACGGGCGGGTCGCAGTTTTCGCCGACGTTCCAATCGATGAAACCGTTGCCGCAGGTTTCATCGGAGTTGCAGTATTTGCTGCAACCGTCGCCGTCAATCTTGTTGCCGTCGTCGCATACTTCATCCTGTACAACGTCGACGATGCCGTTACCGCAACTCTCTTTGCTCAGGCAATCCGCAGAACACCAGTCGCCGTCCGCGTTGTTGCCGTCGTCACAGACCTCGCCGGCCGCCACATCCAACTCTCCATCGCCGCAGCCCACCGGCTTATCCTCGCATTTCCACGTGCAGCCATCACCGTTGCTCTGGTTGCCGTCGTCGCACTCCTCCCCTTCTTCGGGCTGGAGGACGCCGTCGCCGCAGTTGGGCGGCACGGCATCGCACGCGGCGGTGCAGCCGTCGTTGTCGATGGTGTTGCCGTCGTCGCACTCTTCGCCCGGGTCCATAAGGCCGTTGCCGCACAGGTTCCACGTGCAGTCGAAGAGGCAGGTGAGGCCAATGTCGGGCGGGTCGCATTCTTCGCCAGCATCAACGGTGCCGTTGCCGCAATTCGGTGGCTGAATCTGGCAGTTCCAGGAGCAGCCGTCGGCATTGTCCCAGTTGCCATCGTCGCACTTCTCGCTCCCGTCAATGATGCCGTTGCCGCAGTTGGTCTTCTTGCAACCCGGCAAGCAGAGGTTGTCAATGCCCGGTGGGTCACAAGACTCGCCCAGGTGCCAGTCAACAATACCGGTGCCGCAGGTCTCATCGGAGTTGCAGTACTTGTCGCAGCCGTCGAAGGAGACTTCGTTGCCGTCATCGCACATCTCATCCTGGCCGGCATCGACGATGCCGTTGCCGCAGCTTTCGGTGCTCAGGCAGTCAGCGGAGCACCAGTCGCCGCTGATGTTGTTGCCGTCATCACAAACCTCACCCGCGGCCTCGTCCAGCTTGCCATCGCCGCAGCCGATGGTCTGGAGTTGGCATCTCCATGAACAGCCGTCGCCGTTTTCCTGGTTGCCGTCGTCGCACTCCTCGTCCGAGTCGAGGACCCCATCGCCGCAGTTCACTGGCACCAGGTCACAATCGGCCGAACAGCCATCGCCGGAGTAGAGGTTGCCGTCGTCGCACTCTTCACCTTCGTCGACCACGCCATTGCCGCAGGCGGTTGCCGTGCAGTCATCGAGGCAGAGTGCGTAGAGGTCGGGAGGGTCGCACTCCTCGCCGGTCTCTGCAACAACTACGCCGTCACCGCAGCCTGGGGCCTGGACGTGACATTCCCACGAGCAGCCATCTCCGTCTTGGAAGTTGCCGTCATCACACTCCTCGCTGCCTTCCAGCACACCATTGCCACAACGGGTCTCCTGGCAATATGGGTCACACCGGTGTTCGTCATCAACCTCCCCGCCGGGGGGCTCGCAGTCTTCACCCAGCAGCTCATCGACATAGCCGTTGCCGCAGGTCTGGTTGCTCTTGCAGTCGGCAGCGCAGCCATCGAAGTCGACGTTATTGCCATCGTCACAGGCTTCCCCCAGCAATTCGTCAACGAATCCGTTGCCACAACTTTCGTCACTGAGGCAATCCTCGCTGCAGCCGTCGTTATGGGACCAGTTGCTATCGTCACAAGCCTCGCCGGGGTCGACCATGCCGTTGCCGCACGTCGTCAGAGTGCAATCGAGCAGGCATAGTGCCTCAAATCCCGGCGGCTCGCACTCTTCGCCGGGCTGGAGGACGGAGTCACCGCAGCCCAGCGGCTGGGTCTTGCAGAGCGGCGAACAGCCGTCGCCACTGTCCCAGTTGCCGTCGTCACACTCTTCGCCGCTCTCCAGTTCGCCGTTGCCGCACTTGGTCTTGTGGCAGTATTTGTCACAAAGTTTCTCAAATCCTGGAGGGTCGCACTGTTCCAGGATGTTGTAGTCGATAACACCGTTGCCGCAGGTCTCGTCGGAGTTGCAATGCTGTGAACAGCCGTCGCCGTCCTCCTTGTTGCCGTCGTCGCAAACCTCGTTGTTGGTGCTGCCGGGGAACATATCCACGATGCCGTTGCCGCAGGACTCGTCACTCTTGCAGTCGTAGCTGCAGCCGTCCCCATATTCGTTGTTGCCGTCGTCGCAGGCCTCTCCCGGATCGAGGTCGAAGTTGCCGCAATTGGGAGGGGTCACCATGCAGTTGTGGGAGCATTCGTCGCCGTCCTCCCAGTTGCCGTCGTCGCACTCTTCGCCGGGGTCAATGTCGCCGTTGCCGCAGCCATAATGATGGCAGAACGAATTGCAGTCGCCGATGCCCGGGGGTTCGCAAGTCTCTGGTATCGCTGCATCCCAGTCGATGGTGCCGTTGCCGCAGCTTTCGTCAGAGTGGCACCATTCGTCACAACCATCGCCGGAAATCGTGTTGCCATCATCACACGCCTCACCGAAGTCATGGACGCTGTTGCCGCACTTCTCAGTACTCATGCAGTCAGCTGAACAGCCGTCGCCACCGACGGTGTTACCGTCGTCGCAGAATTCGGAAGAGTTGACCACACCATCGCCACAGGGGCCTTCGTGATTGCTATCTCTACCACACGCCATGGCCAGGCAGGCCACCGTCAATGTCGCGATTGCTATGCGCAGTCTCATGCACGTCACCTCACTTGCAGGCCTGTGAGTATAGCACGCACGCGCCGCGAATCTGAAGAACAAAACAGGTTTTCCACCAGAGCTATTCAATGGTCGTCAAATGCTCTTCGAGATAGGTAATCTGTTCGCCAATCAACTTCTTGAACCAGTCCACGGAATTCGTGAACTCTGCCTGGTCGTGGAGGTAGAGGGGGTCTGCCACCAGTTTTGCCTCAATCTTGGTGCGGAAGCTCTCCAGGTTCACCTGCATCTGCTCCAGCGCGGGGATCAGGTCAGCCAGCACCTCGTTGTAGGCCTCCGGATGGAGATGCACCGCCTGATACATGAGGCGGTCGCACTGCGGGGCCTTGACCAGGCTGTCGTTCTCGGGGTCAGGGTTCTCCGGGTCCTCCACTACCCACTTGGGGACGGGGCCACAGTCATCAGGCTTCTCCCACCATTCCACTGCGAACTTCGCGGGTTCATGGGTGCCGTAGAAGGTCACGTCCATGTCCCAGGGCAGCAGGTGGAAGCCGACTCCGGGTTCGTCGTACCAGTAGTAATTGTGGTTCTGGCAGGTGCCGAACATGTCGAAGCACCAGAAGCGAGTGATGCCGTCATCGTCGCTGGTTACTCGGCCCACTGCCAGAGTCCTGGCAATTTGTGCCAGGTCTGTGTAAGCCGAGACTTCCTCTTCAAAGTGCGCATCGTCGCTATCCAGGACGGCGTTGGCAAAAGCCAGTATTCGGGAGATATCGCCGACGCCTTCATTGGTGCGCAAGGCCATGGAGTAGAACCATTCGTCGACGTCGTTGGG
>CALGBT010000044.1 GCA_937884235.1 uncultured Pseudomonadota bacterium | reverse complement strand
CGTCCTTCTAGCCCTTTTCCAGAGCGGAATTTCCGACTAACTGATCGGCATTGGCCTTAGCTGTCACCAGAATACTAAGTCCGAATAGTGCCTGTCAATGGTCAAGGTCAAGGTCAAGGTCAGCCAAGAAATTGTCTATGGACGATCGATTACCCCCCCCCCGGGGTTCAAATCCGAGAAGGAATAGGGACAGCAGGACATCCGCATTTATTACGCCGTAATATTTTGGCCCTCGGTCCAGCCTGATGCTCCCTTGCACCGCCTAGGCCAGGTACGAGCGCGCTATGCGGGCGCACGGTTTGCCTCCATCACTTCACCTGCGTACTATGAGACGGAAGCCCACAAGGAGATAAGGATGCGTCTCAGATATCAATGGAACTTGCTGCTGGCTCTCACCGTGGCGACGACGGGTATCTTGCTGCTCGTGTCCTGCTCCAACCCCGAAGGTTCCATTGACGGCGGCGCTGCCGCAGACGTCAGTGCGTCCGATGACAGCCATCACAGTAGAGTCGCTGTTGGGTCCGTCGCCGAGGGGAGTTACTGCGAGAGCAACGAAGAGTGCCCCGACGGGTCGATATGCCGGCCAGGCGTTGACGAGGAAGGAGTCCTTCGTTCCTGCCCCGATGAAGGGGAGTTTGGTTGTGGTGTGTGCCAGTTGTTGCGTCGCCCGCCCAGTGTCGTGCTGACGTAGTTCTTGTTGCAGATTCCTTGTCGTGATCCTATGAGATAGTCGGCAGTTTTGAGGGCCCGGTTGGTGTGCCGGGCGGGGAAAGGTGTGCGACCGGCGGTGTAACGAGCACCGCCGGCCGCGGGTACTACGTAGTTCGCCTACGTGAAAGAGGTTAGGACAAGACGCGCCAAAAGTGAATTCCTTGTTTCGAAATACTGGCAGAGAGCGGACGAGAAGTGGGTTTGCGCCAAGCCGAGGTCGCTGCCTTGCGGCTGTGATGGAGTGGATTGCAGGGTATGGGTCCACGAGTGGCGCCGCCGCAGTAGCGGACCGGAGTATCCCTTGATGGTGGTCTACTGCAAGACGCACGGCTTGCACTACACGGTCTATCCGCCCGGGCATGTTCCGTATGGCCGTGCGCCGGTTGCGGCGTCTGGTGCGGGGGCGGGGTTGAGCGGGTGGCGGGGCACGGTGTTCGAGCCGGCGGTGTGCCCGGGATGGCGGCGGCAGTATGAGTATGGTGGCGGGACGTGCTGGCATACTCGCCGCCGGTGGCTTCGTCGCGGCGGCAAGCTGCTGGGGCTGTCGGGGGAAGTGACGGTGGGTGAGGGAGTGGCTGCGTTGCTGGAGATTCCGCTTCACTTGCATGCCGCGGCCCGTGTGTGCTTTTCGTCCGGGAAGATCGACGACGAGTGCACAGCCCTGGCAAATGTGCTGACCGCCGTGGCGGTTACGCCCAGGCTCTGGCGCCAGATGATGCGGGCCGGCCGACTGACCCGGATGGGGGATCTGTATGTGCAGGCGGTGACGAGGGCTGACGTGGAACGATGGGTGGCATGGGCAGAGAGGCGAACCAAACGAGATGGTCAGCTCTATGCCAAAGACAGTGTACACAGTTGGTGGCGTGTACTCGTTGCCTTGCTGCGAGATGCTGCAGCGGAACTACAACTGCCCTTCGACCCCACATACCGAGTCCGGCCACCGAGAACCAGAGTGAACAAGCGGCGGGAACACCGAACCCTTTCTGCCGCCGAGTTGGGCAAGCTCCTTGGCAAGGTCACAAAGCTCAGTCCCGAACGCTACGCAGAGATCTATGTTCTGGCGTACACAGGCATGAGGGCGGGCGAACTCTTCGCACTGGAGTGGGACGATATCAATGAGGACAGGGGTCTGATTCATATTCGGCGCAGCGTCTGGAGAGGACAGGTTAGCGCTCCAAAGACCGATGACCCCAGGGATGTGGCATTGACCTCAGAGATGGAGGCAGTCTTGCGGCTCCATCGGCGTCAGCTGATTGCAGGACCTTCGGCGTTGACTGAAACTGACCCGGCGTTTTTGACAAGGACTAGCCCAGCCT
>CALGBT010000043.1 GCA_937884235.1 uncultured Pseudomonadota bacterium | reverse complement strand
ATCCTCGGCTTGCTTGCACGCCGCCCAGCCGTCCGGGCCCATGCGGGTACCGGAGCGGCACACCGCCCGAGCGCTCCGATTGAGGAACTCCCAGACAACGGCGAATTCACGGGGGGACAGCCTTCCGGTTGCGAGCGCCGTCACCGCATCATGAAGTTCGGGCTTGGCAGTTGCCGACTTTGTTCCTGGCCTGGACTTCGGAACGGCACGGGCCCCCGCATGGTCGTCGCCACTGGCCGAGAAGCTGTCTTCCGGAACTGCGCCCCAGCGGGCAGGGCTCCTGGTTGCCGGGAGCACCGGTGCTGCGTCGACACCGACGGCCTTCGCCACTGGCGCGTGAGCAGCAGCATCAACTGACAGGGAGCCAACCACCACTGCAGCCTCCCTCTCCGTCAATGTCCAGGCGTTCCCCACCCTCGGCCTCCCCCAGTATCATCCGGCATAAACCACGCGCACCCATTAACTATACGGAAAGAAGCGTGCCAAGTCACCAGTTCGCTTCAGGAATCGCAGCCATGATCGAAGAACGAGGCCCGAGAGGGCGGATTCGCCTCGTGAGGACTTCGACGATTCTCTGCAAGGGTCTTTGGCGATGCGTACGCGTAACCTCCCCCTCCCCAGTTGGGGTCGTCGATATCGTCTTGAGTTGTCGGCTTCCCCCGATGCGGCGCCTTGTCAGCCTGCCAGCAATGGCCTTTCCTTGTGACTACTGGTGAGTTCGATGAGCTTCTGCTTTTTCTCCCTGAGCCAGGCGATAGCCTTGCCCACGGTCCTGAGCACCAGGTTCTTGAATGCGAGTGCGATAAGTTCCAGTTCCTCCCCAGAGAAGTACGCATCGACCAACTCCTCATTGGTCAGCTCTGGGAGTTCGTCGTGCGATGCCTTCCTACGCGACTTCTCTTTCTCGTCCAGCAGCGGTGCGATGGCTCCGGCGGCAATGACGATCATGAAGAGCTGCATGAGTTGCGGCAGGGTGATCCTGTGGCGCCATCCCCCCAGCCGCAGGCGCCGGTTCTGGAAGAGCAGGAGGTAGTTGAGCGCGATGGCATTGATTGCCGTGACAACTGCTGGTCCATTGTCCTTGCGGACCCAGTCTCCAGCCTTGACGTGCATATACTGTGCGAGGTGGTTGTGGAAGACCTCGACCCGCCACATGATCCGGACCAGCCGAAGCAAGGTGTGGGGAGTAACGTCCTCTGGCCTGACGTTAAGCGCGAAGTAGCGGTAGTGCCGGTCCTGGTCGCCGAGTTCCACATGACGCCCGGGGACGGATAACGGGTCGGGGCGTCCTTCGGACGCTGACGCCCGTGTAGCCCGTGTAGCGCGCGTGTAAGACCCCGGTATGCGACGCGACCGTGGCCGGTGTTTCACAAGCTGATTTGCCTCCTGAGTTGGGGCGCAAGTCAGTTCTGCCGGAAATCAAAGGGCAATCACGAAAAATCGAGCTTAAGCGGTTCTTCCTCACGATATAGAGGGTAGAGGTTCCCGGGCTCGGGACCGGCATTCAGAGGAGGACCTCATGCGTATCGCCAGACACCTGCAGTTGCCAGCAAAGTCGGCGTTCCACTTCATGTGGCGCTGTATCAACGGGGAGATGTTTATGCAGAGCGCGGCGATGAAGGAGAAGTATCTCGACTCTCTCTTCGGGTTCTTCAAGCGGGCAAGGGGCAAAGTGCTCGTTTACTCCTTCTGCGTCATGTCAAACCACTTTCACATGGCTGCCGAACTGCTTGCCACAGCCAAATACCTGTCGCTGTGGGCCCGAGCCGCCAATTCCTCCTTCGCACAGAAGGTGAACCGCATCTTGAAGCGACGCGGCCCAGTGGGCCAGGACCGGCCGAAGACCGTGGTGGCTGAAGATGCCGAGGCCCTCAAGCGAATCATGTTCTACCACGACTGGAACCCCGTCGAGGCCGGCATCGTGGACCACCCGAGCAAA
>CALGBT010000042.1 GCA_937884235.1 uncultured Pseudomonadota bacterium | reverse complement strand
TCAAAGCCACCCTGAAATTGAGCGAGGGACGTCAGGCGGTGTGCTACATGCCTGGCAGTGACCTGGAATTCCCGCTGGATATGCGCTTGCCCCAGGACCGGGCCTGGTTGGCGGCAGCAGCTGAAGACTGGCGGGTTGGTCACGAAGAAAAGTGGGAACTCGATGCGCTCTTCACCCGCTATCCCGATTGCATCTCCTTCGCGGCCAGCCGCGGGAGCGCTCGCCACTATCCGCAGCGCCCTGAAACCATCCTGGTTCTGGGGGATTCTTTTGCCTTTGGCGAAGGGCTGGCACAGGCCGATACCCTCTGGGCGCAACTGGGGCTGGCGCAGACCGCAGCCGATGTTGTCAGCTTCGCCTCCCGGGGTGCGGACATCCGGGAGATCGCGCGTCAGACCAGGGCTGCCCTGGCCTCGCCTATCCTGGACTGGAGTAAGCCTTTGCGGGCCGTCTATCTTTACAATCTCAACGATGTCGTCGAGCAGATCCCAGAGGATGCCGCTGGCCGTACCCGATCTGAAGACTACCTGGCCGCGGTGGACGATGCCCGTTACATCATGGAGCGCTGGGGACCCCGCACCGGTCTTGAGCGCCTGGCGTCCTATTCCCGGGTCTGGTGGGCTCTCCGCCAGCGGGAATCGCAGAATTGGGTGTCAAAGCGCACCGCCACCCTCTATCACGACCTCTATCTGGCAGAATCGAACGAAGTCGGCCGCACCCGCACCATCGATGCCTTGCGCACCATACGGGATCTGCTGGCCGGCAGAGGCGTTGCCCTCGATATTGTCATCTACCCCCTGCTCGTCGCCAGTGACGACGGCAGCTACCCCTTCGCACCACTGGTTGATGTGGTCCTGGGCTGGTGCCATACCGAGGGGCTAACCTGTCACGACGGCACCCGGGCGGTACTCGATGCCGGCCCCATTGAAGACCTCATCGTTCACCCCCGGGATCACCATCCTAATGGCCGGGCCAATCAGGCCATGGCCCGCTTTGTGGTGGAGAAGGTGTTGTAGGGGGGGGGCGCGCGCTTCGACCCGTTTGCTGCAATGCTCGCCCCCCAGCTTTCGCAGGGGGCTACGAAGACATCGCCCTCGCTAGCGCTCGGGCTCTGGTGGATTTGGGTGATCGGGGTTGGGGCGAGCGCGGGAGGTCTGGGTGGGGGGTGAAGGGGCGGCTGCCGTTGACGCTGCGGAACGCAGCAAGGACCCGGTTTCCGCAGCGGCAGCCGAGTCGTATCGCACCACCCAGTCGTTGCCGTCGCATTGCAAAAGAACTGCTCTCCATCGGACTACTGCTCGCTAGAAGTCGCAAACATACTCTGACTTCCGATGCTGCCAGATCACGGGCTGCTCCAACATGATTTCGCGACCGCATTCGTCGTACGAGTAGTTCTCCCAGGAAAGCAGATTGCCCAGCGCGTCCAGGTGCTCTACTCTGACCAGCAGGTCTCCCTGCCACTCGTAAGTGTAGACCCACGACAGCTCTTCCGACTCTTCGGCACTGAACATGGTGAGGTGTCCGTCTTCGTCATACTCGTAATGGCCCACCAACTCTGGTTCGCCATCGCCGTCGTAGTCGGCCTCCATTATCTGGGGATTCCCCTTGCTGTCGAGGAAGTAAGTGGCATCGTAGTGAGGTTCTTCGTCCCCCAGATACAGGGTCTCCTTGAACCACCCATCTCCGTATTCCCAGAGGGTCCGCTCCTCCAACACGTCAGCCACCAGGTCGTGGATTATGTATTCGACCTTCCTGCCGAGTTCGTCCCAGGCCCATTCTTCGACGGTGACAATCTGTTCAAATTGGTGGGACACAATGGACA
The DNA here is from genome assembly GCA_937884235.1 of uncultured Pseudomonadota bacterium. GTDB lineage: Bacteria > Myxococcota_A > UBA9042 > CAIXZC01 > CAIXZC01 > CALGBT01. Next base: position 577 of record CALGBT010000042.1, on the reverse strand, counting down.
TCAGCAGGCCCTTTGCGTTGTACGTGTAAAGACTGCTCCCGGTGTGGTGCAGTTCTTCATCCCCTTGGTACCACGTTTCCGTCTTCAGCAGATTGCCGGCCTCATAGAACAGCCTTTCTTCCATCCAGTCGCCCGGCCGGTCGTCCTGGGCAAACAAGAATAGACAGGGGGCCGTCGTGAATTCTGGTCCTTCGCAAGGTCTTGGTGTCTCCTCGTGGTCGGTTACCGTGTCGTCGCTCTGCACGTCTTCTGCGATTTGGGCAGAGATGTCTGTCAAGGGCAAGGACGTGCCATCTTCCGGGCAACCACAACCAAGAACAGGGACGACCAGCAGCAAGATTCCAAGTGTCCTTTGCACCCTCATCCCCGCGCTCCACTAAGTAGTTCGAACCTTGCGAATAGGTTACGATTCTCTGGCACAGACTGCAAGATGCTTGTGAATTGGGGGGAGGCCGTCTGCGCTATTCGGGTCCGTTCTCGCAACCACCGTCTATTATGATCATGTAGTCGGTTCGGCCTGCCGAGTCGAAGCCGGATGACTTGGCCGCAATCCCATTCGGGCACTCGCAACTGTCCC
>CALGBT010000041.1 GCA_937884235.1 uncultured Pseudomonadota bacterium | reverse complement strand
TCGCCGGCCGCTGGCCGGCCGCGGGATGACCGGTGGAAAAGTGAGGGCGTTTGCGAGTGCCCCCTCCCCTCGCAGCCAATTCGAGGGCGACCCCGGCCCCGGTGGAGCCTTGACTTACCGGCGGTCCGCCCCGCAATATGGACCCTGGACGTAATAGAGGGAGACCCATGAGACTACCTGTAGCGGCTATCTTCGTCATTGTCTGTGTTGTTTCTGCCTGTTCCAGCGAGTCCTCCACGCCAGTTGATGTGGCTATTGACATTGCCGCGGCAGACCTGCCGGCAGCAGATGCGCAGGGGACTGACCAGGCAGAGGTAGCGGCCGACCTGCCCATCGACCCGCCGGGTCTGGCCATCCCCCTGCTACCCGGTCCCGGGCAGGACGGGTACGATGCCGAACTGGAGAAGCTGGCCAGGCAGTATGACCGCCAATTCCAGCTCTTCAGCGCGCACCCCAGCGCGGCCAACCAGGATCTTACGGTAGACCCCCTTGAAGAGGCGAATCGAGAGGCCATCCGGGCCTTCCTGCAGGACGGCGACGGCTGGGACTTCGAGGCCGAAACCGGATTGAAGCAGACTGACGTGGTGACCTCATGGCACAAGGTGGCCGGCCTCTACGGCGGCGTCGGCATGGCCGCTGATGCCTATCGTTACGGCGTCTTGCGGGACCAGGGTTATGACGCGGTAGAGGTTGAACGTGCCCGGGAGTTCCTGCTGCGCGTCCTGGACGGGCTGCATCTGGCAACTGCGATCACCGGGGTCGAAGGGGTCATCGCCCGGGGGTTCATACGCACGGACGTGCCAGGCGATGGCGAGCACGAGACGCTGGTGCCTCTCTTCGACGAGAGTGGGAGCCCGCTCCCCGAAGTGAAGAACAACGGCGTCTGGCGCGCAGACAACTCCGGGGGGCTCTATCCCGAGTACATCTGGGAGGATTCTTGCAGCCGCGACCAGTACATTGGTTGGGTCGCTGCGGCCGGGGCCGCCTGGGAGGTCATTCGGGATGATGATACCATTCCCCAGACCTACAAGGACCGGCTCCAGGCCGATGCCAAAGCATTGGGCCACGCGCTCATGGTGGTTCGAGAGAGCGGATATGATCTCGAGTTGCCCGATGCTGACGGTCGCACCACCTTGCACGGCTACATGAACGAGCAGTGCATCGATTCCAACGTCTACGTTCCGGGGATACGTAATGGCTTCCACGCGGCGATGGCATTGGGAGCGGTGGCTACCTGGGCCTATGTCTCCGATGATCCCGAGCTGAAGTCCTTTCTTTACGATGACCTCATCGCCACTCGTGAGTTGGACATGATGCCTGCCGAAGACATGGGAGTGGTGAATACCGGGGTCGGGACCAACTTCAGCAACTTCAATATGGCTTTCCAGGGATTCTGGCTGGCGATGCGGTATGTCGACTCGCCTGCGGCCGTGGCGAGACTCAAGCAGGGGCTGGGCAAGAAGCTCTACGATAACGGTGGCACGCGTCAGCCTCGGGAGATGAAGCAGTCGCTCTTCGATTTCATCTACGCAGCCAGTATGGCCGGCTCCAGCGCCTTTGGGGAAATGGACCGCGCCCTCATCGATGCCACCGCCCTGGCCAACGGCCTCGAGACTTTGAGCGACTTCCCGCTGCCGCCGTTCTGGGAGTATGCGGTTACCAACTGCGATGCCGAGGAACTGGCAACGAAGAAGTGCGTGGCTGACAACGGCATGGAGTTGGACGTCATCGGCGAAAGCGGCTGGAAGGGAACGCTGGTTTGCGAGCAGGTAATCCCCATGGCCATCCGCCCGGCCAGCAACTACTACTGGCGCTCGGACCCATACAACCCAAATGGTGGTGGCAATGGCGGCCGGCTGATCCCTGCCGTGGATTTTCGTTACGCGTATTGGCTGGGGCGTTGGGCGAGGTAGTCTGGGTGGTGTGGGACGGCGGTTGACGCAGTGTTGCCCTGCGACTCGCTCGGGATGGGCCTTGTCAAGGGCAAGGGCGTTGCCTCGCTCCGCGGGGTGACGGCGGGAGCGTTGCTTCCGCGCTGGCGGGTGTTGGTTGGGATGGGGCTGATGGTTGGTGCTGATGGTTGGTGCTGCGACGGGTGACGTTGTGTTGTTGTTCGGTTTGGGATTGATTGAGGTCCAGGGCTAAAGCCCTTCGCTGGGTACTTAGGCCCTGCGGGCCTGCGGGTGGGTCGGCGTTCTCCTCAAACATGTCGAGGCAGATTCACCATGTCGGCTGCAGCCCCCGCCAGGGGGCACAAGTACCCAGCCCGGTCCTTCAGGGCCGGATTAACTAATCCCATTCCAATTATCAACACCGCGTCACCCGTCAAAGCGGACAACCGCCTCTCCACGCACCACCCATTCATCTGACTGAGGCGGCCCCAGGGCCGCCGAAGGAATCTCGCCATAGCCTGGCAGTGCGAGAATGGCCGTCACATACCCGAACCCGTCTACCGTAGGATTGACCACTGCACCGTCAGGCGACGGCGGACAAACACTACGTCAAACGCCGCCCCCGCGCGCGTCTTCCGCCTCGTTACTTTGCCTCGGGCCTCGGCAACGGAACACGGCAACGGCAAAGGCGATGGCGGCTAGTCGACGGTGGCTTCGACGGTGCCCGAGGTGGCATCTACGACAAACAGTGCGTTGCTGAGATAGGCTGTTGCAAACATCTTCCCGTCCACAAAGACCATCTCCCACGGATTCGAGCCGGGGGGGAAGATGGCGAAGGGAGTTTGGGTGGCGTTGTTGGTCAGGTTGTGGCGGGTGACGTTGTTGTCCATGGAGTTCAGAACGTAGAGGGATTCGTCGTAGAGGCGGATGCGATTGGCGGCGGCACCGGCGGTGCAGAGGGGGGTGACGGTGCGGGCAACCGGGTTGACCATGACGACTCTTTGTGAGAGGGAGTGGAGGACGTAGAGGCCGCCCTCTCCCGTGGCGATGTCGATGGTTCCCTCGGTTTCCCCGCTCTCGGTAATGGGCAGCGGCTCGCCCACGGGCGTGCCATCCAGGGGATCCAGCTCAAAAAGTGCGCCGGCGGTGAAGGAACTGGCGAAGAGGCGGCCCTCCCACATGACAGGCACCACCAGATCATTGCGGTCGCCAGGGTCCCGCAGTTCATATACTTCCACAGATCCGCTTTCGAGGTCGACGGCATGGACGTAAGGCCCCGACCCACTGCCCAGCCAGGCCCGTTGCAGGTCCGGTGACCAGGCCAGCGCACCGGGGAAACCGGCGAGAGGATGGGGCTGCCCTCGGGGCACGGCAATCTGTTGTTTGATAGTCAGCGTTGCCAGGTCAACAATCAGCAACGCACCATCAGTTGCCGGTGTCAGCAGGCCCTGGTCGTCGGGCAACATCGAACCGGAGCAGAGAACCAACAGTGCGCCATCGGCAGGCAGCACGTACTGGGGGTTTTCGCACGGCACGTCGAAGCGCTTAGCGGGGGCGAGGGTGGCCAGGTCAAAGGTCTGAATGAACCCTTCATCGAAGACCACCAGCCCCGAATCAGCATCGTATCGGCTGTTGACGTTGGTCACGTAGATGGTGCCGTCCGCGATGGCGATTCCTTCGGGTCCGGCCAGGAGTCCGGAGCCCTGCTCTTTGGCCGGTCTGCCGTCACCGTCACAGCCCGCCAGTACCAGACAGGCCAATGTCAGGCCGAGAATTCTGCTCATCATTCCTCTCCTTGCCAGCGATGCTGCAGGCTGACATGCCACGAAAGACCTGGCAGGGGATGTTGAAAGGCATCGATGCGGTCCTGCTTGTTGAGCAGGTTCCGGGCATCGATGGCCAGTTGGAAACCCGCACCAAGTTCTGCCGAGAGGCCGGCATCAAGGAGCAGGCGCCACTCCTCTTCGTGGCTGGAGAAGCGGTCGAGTTTGAAAGGGGAGCGGTAGAGGCTGGTGACGTAGCTGGCGAATCGCCCCAGGGTCAGCCGTGTCCCGAGGCCGGCCGTGTAGGCCGACTTGAATGGCACCGGGTTGCCGCCCTCGACGAAGCTGGCATCGAGCCACGCGAAGCTGCCGTTGACGGTGACGGGCCCAAGCTTAGCGGCCAGCGCCGCCTCGGCGCCGAAGGCATCAATGGCCCCGGTGTTCTGGGCCTCGACCAGGTAGGGGGAGACGGGAAGAAATAGAATACTCTCGTTGAGACGCTGGTAGTAACCGGAGAGCGTTGCCATCAGAGGCCCCCAGGTCGTTTCGACATCGAGGCCGGCGTTCCAGGTATCCTCGGGTTTGAGGTCCGGATTGCCCCGGATTCCCGAGGCCGAGAAGTAGAGTTCGTCGAAGGCCGGGGCTCGATAGGCACGACCGGCAGCAACGGCGATACGCAGCGTGGTCCAGGGACGATAGCCCACCGACATGTTCGGCAATAGCGCCGGCGAACCGTCCCCCACCGTGGCCAGACCCGCGGCGAGAGTGGCATCAACGGGGACTCCTGTTCGGCTGAGATGGGCGCGCACGGCGGCATCGGCCAGGGTGCGGTCTTTGGCAGGGAGAGGTTCGCTGCCGGTGCGCTCCATGGCTTCAAGCGATGCCGAGGTTTCAACTTCGAGTCCCAGCCAATCGGCGGGGTTCGCCGAGATGGTGGCATCGAGTCGGGTGCGGTGGCTACGCCCGAAGTTGTCAACCGGCGGGCCGATGTAGGGTGTTGGATCTTTGAAGTGGAACTGCCAGAAACCGTAGGAAAGCCCGGCCTGCAGGCGTCCCGAATCGACCAGGAAGCGTCGCCAGTCGAGGCGGGTACCGGTGAGAACGTTCTGGCGGGCCTCAGTGGCCTCTGCAGATGGGAACTGCTCTACCCCCGGGGAGCCCCGTGCGACGAGGCCCAGATTGCCCAGGAAATCGACCCGCAGGTTTCGGGCCGGCCGCCACCGCCAGGTGGTGGCCAGGCGGTCAGTGGAAGTACGGTTGTTGGTGCGGGTGCGCTGGTTGCCGTTGGTATCGACGAAGGGGAAGTCACCATCGAGGGTCTCGTGGCCATAGTGCAGGAAAAGCGAGCGGTGGCGCACGGTGAAGCTCCCCCCGGCACCGTCGAGGAGATCGGGGGCGTAGAATGAAGTGCTGACGCGCTCGGTGAACTCGGTCTTCCCGCCCCGGCGCAAGCGAATGACCACGGCCCCGCCTTGGGCGCCAGAGCCGCCTTGCGCCCCGGCTGCGCCGCGATAGACTTCGATGGCCTCCACCGCCTCCAGCGGCAGCAACGAGAGATCGGCGGTGGCAGTGCCCGGGTCGGCAATGGGGATTCCTTCCAGCAGCACTACCACCTGCCGGCTGTTGCCACCGCGCATGGTCACCTTCTGCGCCTGCCCGGCCGAGCCGCTGCGCATGATCTGAAAACCCGGGGTGGCTTCCAGCAGGTCGGCCACGGTGCGGCCGGCTCGGATGTCTTCGGGGCTCGGCTCAATGACGACAACGGGTGCGCTGCCCTCGAGCCAGGTGGGTCGTTGCCAGGTGACTTCCACCGGGGCGATATCGATGGGGGCCTCTTCAGCCTGCGAGTTGGCGAGCCCCAGGCAAAGCGTGAGCGATGCGGCAAGCAGCGCGCCAGTCACTCTCGTGGACGGAGACATGGCTACCCGGCTTCGTGCAGGGCGGCCACGGCATCGAGGTCGAAGCCGGCGGAACCGACGGTCGGGTAGGGGTCGTAGATGGGGCGCCCGGTTCCATCAGGGGTCTGCCCGTCGCCGATGATATCAACAATGCGAACGAAGCTGATGGATGCGGTGTCAACACTTCCGCCCACTACCTCGGGTGCGCAGTCGAGGTCGGCGAGGTCCAAGGGCGTGCCGAAGCCACCGCGATACTTTCCGGCCAACCCCGAGATCCAGGTGGGGTCGTGGCCGGCATAAGTGCCTACCGGTTCGGTGCCTTTGTAGTAACTGGGGAAGCGAGCGAAGGTCTCGCCGTCGCTGCTGACTTCGACGAAGGCCAATTCGAGGAAGGTGTCATTGAGGCTGTTCTCGAAGACGGCCAGATCGGCCCCGTCACCGTCGGTGATGGGTGGGTCAAAGAGCAGCACGACATGCCCACCGCGGCCCAGGGCCAGGACGTTTCCGGGAGTACCTTCTGCGGGTCCCAGCGCCTGCTGCGGGTCCATCCACTCTTCGTCAACGCTTTCGCCAATGGCCAGCGAGACCACTTCGGTGGCCCAGCCGACGATGCGGCTGTCAGACATGGCCACGGCCGTGGACCCAGGCTCCCCGGCGGCCGGGGCGAAGTCAAAGCCGGTGGGGCAGGCTTCCTCTTCCACGGTGCAGGCGACTAGGCCTACGAGCAGGAACAGGGCCAGAGCAACTGCGCAAACGTGTTGGCACCGGGCCAACATCCTAGAGTTCCGCGGCGACGATCTGGTCGACAGCGAAATATCCGGGCGTGTTCATTCCCCACTCCCCCATGTCGGATGAGGTGAGAACCGCCCGCACTTCGCCCACGGCACCAAGCGGGGTCAGGTCGACCCAGGTCCACTCGTTGATGATGTAGTCGCCGGCGTTGGTCTCGGCCTGAAAATCAGCCAGGTAGAACTCTACGGTGCCGGTTACCTCGCCATCGTTGTCATAGCCGGTGAAGGTCACGAGGAACCAGTCGGGGTCCGTGCCCTCCACACCACCGAACTTCTTGGCGAAATCATCGCCTTCGGCCATGGAGAGGTAGGTGTACGTGGTGTTGGTGACGTAGGCCCCGGCGATGACGACCGGCATTTCGTAGTCGACGACGAAGGTGGGGGCCTGGGCCCCGTAGCCCGTACCGTCGTGGGCGACGGCGTAGGTTGCGGTGCCATCTGCACCGGTGCCGGGGATGGCGCTGTACTGGTTGTCGTAGCCCGGTGTGGTGTTGTCGGTGATGTTGGCGTAGCTGTACCCATCCCACGAGAAGTACTCGGCGTTGTAGAGGTTCAGAAAGGAGAGCTGTCCGCTCGTGAAGATGCCGCCCCCCGCCTCGCCATTCCAGAAAGACTCGGCCGCAAGGTCGAGGTCTTCCAGGTCGGCCAGCAAGAGAGATGGTTCCACCACATCTTCTACCAATTCAGCGGCAGCATCCTCTGGTGCCGCCAGATCTGCGGCTTCCACGATGTCTTCTTCCGGAGCAACCAGGTCTTCGTCCGGAGCGACCGAATCCTCGCCGGGCAGGGTCTCTTCGAGACTCACGTCGGCAGTCACGGCAACATCATCTATCGTCGTGTCCGCAGGGTCGTTGCCGTCACCGCTGCCAGTGCAGTTGAGCAAGGCCAAGGTGGCAACCAGCGAGATGGTCAGAACGAGAATACGCGCGCAAATCTTCATGATTCCTCCTTCCCGGTCGCACGCCGGGAAACATAGGGTTATGGCAGGCACAGCAGGTTTTCCGGCTCGTGCGTCGTCCTACTACCGGCGCCTTCCCAGGGTTGCTACCCCAGTGGCTCTTGCCGGTTTCGTCAGCACTTACGGCGGCGGGACCGCGTCGGATTTGCACCGACTTCCCTTCCCATGCCCATACTTGAACCCTTCTACATTGCCCGCGTACTTCAGTCAAGCTTTGCGCGGTTGAATGGAGGCAGGATTTCCAGCTACTCCACAAGTCCGACTGAGCGAACAACTCTAAAACCGGTGTCGTAGCGCTTG
>CALGBT010000040.1 GCA_937884235.1 uncultured Pseudomonadota bacterium | reverse complement strand
TAACTCCCGTACCTTGAAGCGGTCCACGAGCAGGGCCAGTTCCTGGGCCTTCTCTCTGATCCTGGCTCCCTCCTCCACGGTTTGCTGCGAGGCCTCCAGGGCCTCGTTGCCGATACGTTGCACGTCCACAGTCATTTGCGCGATATCGTCGCTGGCAGCGGCCTGCTCTTTGACGGCCTCAGCCGTCTCTTGCATGATCGCTGATAACTCTGAGAGATGGTGCAGTGTCACGTTAACCAGCTGGCTGCCCTTGTCGACGTCTGCCTTGGAGTCATCCATACTATCTACCAGTCCCTGGGTAATGGACTGGATGGCCCGAATGTTCTCGATAATCTCGCGACTGCTCTTTTCGACTCGCTTAGCTTGTTCTCGCATCTGCTGTGCCACAACGGCGAATCCCTGGCCGGCGGTACCGGCTCGAGCTGCTTCAATGGAGGCATTGAGCGCCAGCATCGAATTCTCTTCGGTGATTTTGGAGATCAACTCTGCGATGGCCCCAATCTGTTCAACGTTGCCTTTGAGATTGTTGACCTTGTCCCAGGAGAGATGGACTGCGGCCCGGATTCGTTCCATGCCGGTATCGGTCCGTTCCACGGAGTCCTTGCCGAGTCCGGCAATCTGTGCCCCCTGGCTGGCTCGCGTCGCAATCTCCTGGATGGTGCGGCTCAATTCGTTGGTGAGCGACGATGAGTTCTCGATCTTCGCCACCTGTCCCTGAGCACCCTCAAGTGTGCGCATGGAGACATGTGAGATTTCCTGAGCCGATTGGCCCAGGCGGAGGCTGGCATCACGGATGCGCCAGACCAGGTTTGACACTTTCTCGGCGAGTTCATTGATGGCCTCGGCCAGGCCGGCCAACTCGTCTTTGCCGGTCACGTCCAGGCGCTTGGTAAGATCGGCTTCGCCCCTGGTAATTTCCCTGAGTGAAGCAGTGAAGGTCCGGATGGGCCGCGTGATGGTGCCGGCCAGCAGGAAGGCGATGGCGATGGCCAATAGGAGGCCGCCCAGACCGACGTAGAGGACCGGGTAGAGGTTCTCGGTGACGCGTGCCTCATAACTCTCACGAACTCGGAAGAGAGAGAGGTCGACCAGAACTTGATTCCCGTCAGGAGAGAGTGCCGGGATAGAGCGGAGATGGAGGTCCCAGGCCACGCCGCGGAAATCCATGACCGGGGCCATGAGATCCCCCTCGGGGACGTCGTATCGGCTGGCAACGCTCTCGGCCAGTTCGCTGAGTTCCTCTTGCGGGACGGTGGACGCATGGACCTCTCCGTCGAGGCTGAAGGAGAGTTGGTGCTGCTTGGCCTTGCGGCTGTCGGAGTCTTTGCTGTAGACGGTGAAAGGTCGCTCGATGGCTCTACCCAGCACCACCACCCCGTGGGTGACCTCGCCATCCTTCACCGGCACTGCTGCAAGGAGAAAGGCCTTGCCGTTGCTCAGTACTGCCACGGAGGAGATGGAGGTGCCGGAAATCGCGCTAGCAAAGAGCCGAGAAGAATCCTGCATTGTTCCCCGCAGGCTGGCCGGGGCATATGGCTCGAGTTCGCGGTCGTAGAGGACTGCCAGATCAACGGGCAAAACCGCGTCAACCTCGCGCACCAATGCCCGGCGCGTGCGCTCCAGAACTTCGAGGTCACGGCTTTCAACTGCCTGTAAAATCTGGGGCATCCGGGCAGCTGCGGTTGCGGCGATGCGCAAGGAGCGGAGATCCGCCTCCTGATAGCTCAAATAGCGGCTCATGTGCTTGGCAAGGTAATCGCCTCGCGCCGCTGCATCACCCATCTTCTCGTAGAGAATGAGTAGCGTAGAGCCCACGACCAGGAGGAGGAGAGTGACAATGGCTAGGAGAATGCGCCTCCTGAGACTCCAGAAACCAGACATTAGGCAACCTCTGTTCAAATCAAGCGCTACCTTATCATAGCGACCGGGAGCTGGTAAAGATTTTGGTTTACGTTTGACCGCGCGCACTTATAATGACTGTACGCTAGGAGGTCGGTTGCATGAATCGTCTCGTCGCCCCATTCCTCGGAATTGTTCTGCTGGCACTGTCTGCAGGTCCTGTCCACGCCGCTGAGCTACGTTTTGCCACGGGGCAGAGTGCCAATCTTTTTTGGATGGTTGACCAGGTTTCGCAGTGGGATGCTCGGTATACGAGTCCTGGTTATCGGACCTATTGGGAGAAGAAGGTCGGCTTCAGCGACGGCGACTATGCCGTCCTTGAGCAGTACGCACGTTTGCGTCGCCGGCTGGCGCGTCTTGATGAGTCGGAAGTACGGCAAGGGATCTCGCCGTGGACTTCGTTATTTGGGGCGGCCTCGATCCTGCCACATGAGCGTTTTGCCCTAGCTTTCTTTGAGACGCGGACGCCCAAGGATGCGGTACAGCTGCTCAAGCTGTCGGACGAGGAGCAGAAGGTCGTCATTGGCACCCTTATCTACTTTGCCAAGAAGCTCAAGGATGATTGGAGTGCGGAGACGGCACATCTGGCGTCCTTCTCCCAGAAGGCTCAGGTACTTGTGATGCTGGCCGATGCCGGCGGCTTCATCGATGAGATGAAGAGCTTCTTCGGCATCAGTACTCCCATTCCGGCGACGATCCCCGTCAACGTTTTGTGGGGACCTCCCGGTTTCGTGCTGCCGGCGCACATGGACTATCACATTATTCTGCCGGTTTCTGCGGACAAGGCTGAAAGCGATGAGGCGGTGTTGCAGCACCTTTCGATGGCGGTTCAGGAAGTTGGAGCTTTCCTCCTGACGAAGTTGCCGCAGGAGACCCTGGCGCAGGCCAGCAAGGCCCTCTTGCGAGAGTGCGGCCTGGTCAATGCCGAGCAAGCTGAGATGGTGAGGATTGCACTCCAGGTGGCTCTGGGCGAGGTTCTTTTTCTGCGTGACCGGTTCCCCGATTTGCCGCGTGGAGCGCTGCTGGTACCTTGGAACGCACAGTTGGAGTATCCGTGGCTCGTGGATGAACTGGCGCGGGGGTATGCAGTTACGCTGAAGGAAATATTCAACCAGCCCGGCGGCTTCTATCCGACCTTCGTGGCCCGCGCCATTGACGTGCAGAAGCAACTGGTGCCGCCTCGTCCCCGCTTCTTCGCTTCTTCTGGGCTGGCTTTCGGTGACCCGGTGAGCATCGCCATGTTCGACGGACTCTTTGGGGATGTGGAGCGCACTACCGTGGCCATCAGTGAACCCCGGGACTTTCTGACGGCCAGGGAGCAGTTGGTGGACCGAGCAGCCTTTGTCGTTACTACTGCTGCCAATGCCACGAACATGTATCAGGCTCTCAAGAAGGTGACCAATTGGCGGCTCTACACGTCGTCATTTCGCGGCCTGACTCGTTCTTCATTCATCTACCCGATAGTTGAGCGTGGAAAGGGGCCGATCTTCGTAGTCCACGGCCAGGATGAAGAGGCGGTTCGCAAAGCTCTCTTGCAGCTATACTCTATGGACGAGATGCCGACGCAGCCAGTGGTAATTCGGTAGCGGGTCAATGGATGAGCGACAAGCGACGATCCTCCTAATCGAGGATGACCACGCCAACCGTGAGCTACTGGTAGAATTGTTGGCAGAATCAACTGATTATCGGGTCCTCCAAGCTGCGGACGCCAGAACTGGCTTCGCCCTCTTTGCCGAGGAGAAGGTTGATCTCGTGCTGCTCGATGTGATGCTTCCAGATGAGAGCGGATTCAATCTCTGTCGCCGAATGAAGAGCGTCAGTCGGATCTTCGTGCCAATCATCCTGGTCACTGCCCTCCACGAGTTGTCTGACAAGGTCAAGGGACTGGAGGCTGGTGCCGACGATTTCTTGACTAAGCCGATTCTTCGTGAGGAGTTGCTGGCCCGCTCCCAATCGCACCTGCGCACGAAGCGGATGATGGACCGTATCGACCGTTATCGTTCGGAGTTGTCCCTCTTCAACCAGAGGTTGCAAGAGCAGGTGGAGATTCGGACTCGGCAGCTTCAGACAGCGTTGGCTGAGTTGCGAACCGCCAAGGAAGAGGTGGAGCGAACGCGGGTGGAGATCGTGGAGCGGTTAGGTATCGCGGCTGAGTATCGGGATGAGTGGACCGGGCAACATATTCGGCGCATGGCGCTGTACGTTTGGGAGATCTCCGTTGCCTGCGGGTTGCCGCCGGAGCAGGCGGAGCTTTTCCGCCTCGTGGCGCCCCTCCACGACATTGGCAAGATGGGAGTTCGGGATCACGTATTGTTGAAACCCGAGCAGTTGGAGGAGGGAGAGGTTGATCTGATCCGGGAGCACACCCGCATTGGCGCCCAGATCCTGGCCGATCCCCGGACTGAGTTGATTGAAGTTGCCGGCGAGATGGCTCGCCATCATCATGAACGCTGGGACGGGCAGGGCTATCCTGACGGGCTGAAAGGGGAGGAGATTCCGCTATCTGCCAGAATCTGCAGTGTCGCCGATGTCTTCGACGCGCTGACCTCATCAAGAGTATATCGTGCCGATGCCTATCAGGTCCTGGAGGCGCGCAGCGAGATCATGGCCGGTGCCGGTACACGCTTCGACCCTCGGGTAACTGAAGCTTTTGCCAGGGCATTTGACAAGATCCAGGAGATTTGGGAGCAGTCCAGATGATAGGAATTCCGGCAGTCATGGGGGCGCATGCGCGCTGGAGCAGGGTGGCGGTCCTCATTCTCAGTCTGGTTCTGCTCGGCAATTGCCGTTCGCAGAGCATCGTGACCTGTACGGGCAATCAGGGCTACGACCCGAAGCTGGGGATCTGTTACGACTGCCCTCCTGGAACCAAGGCCAATCATCAGTCTGCCAGTTGTGTGAAGGTTTCGGGCGCTGACGTGGTCGAGGTGGCAGACCTCCCGCTGGTGGACTCCCCTGACCTGGTGCCGGTGGACGAGCAGAGTCTGCCGCCCGATCTTGATGCCAGTGACATGGTCGACACGGACATCATCTTGCAGAAGCCGGACGTCGTGGCGCCTGGAGAGATCGGCGCCAAGTGCAATATGGATTCGCAGTGCAACGAAGGCCTTTCCTGTTTCGATTGGCCTGGAGGCTACTGCGTGCAGTTGGACTGCATGGTGCAGGAGGATTGTCCTGGCGGGTCCGCTTGTTTGCCGTTGTTGTACAATGGGCAGGCTTGCTTCGATGGTTGTGAGATTGATCAGGATTGCCGTCCCGGTTATGGGTGCAAAGCGATTCCCACCTTGCAGGGGGATGCACGTAGCATTTGTCACCCGGTTTCCGATGCCAAGCTGCCCCTGGGCAAATCCTGCGAGGGGCACGAGCAGTGTGCCGGCAGTCTCTCCTGTGTGCCCATGGGGCCTCAGTCGGTATGTACTCAAGGGGCCTGCAGTTCGTTCTCGCCATGTCCCGAGGGGGCGGCTTGCATTCCCTGGGGGGTCCTGACTCTCTGTCTGCCCACCTGTGCTGATACTCCGGGCTGCGTGGAGACAGCCAACTCCGGGGCATTCACCTGTCAGGAGATGGAGGACGTGCAGGAGGTTGACCAGATGGTCTGCAGCCCAGCCCAACAAGGTTTGGGGGTGGGGGAGATGTGCTTCTTCGCTACCGAGTGTGCCTCCGGCTATTGCCTTCTCATGATCTCTGGCAAGTGCTCGGGGGCGGAGGGGACGGAATGCGGTGCTGATGCAGAATGCGATCAGGGCTTGTGCATTGCCAACCCGTCGGTGCAGAAGGGGGTCTGCTCCAGCCCATGCGGCCCGGGAGACCTTTGCCCCGAGGGGTCGTTGTGCGGAACGACTGGTGATGGTCCGCTCTGCCTCTCAACATGCACGGAATATGGCGAGGCGTGTGGCCCGGAGGGCTTCGGGATGACCTGCACCTATGGAACGCTCTTCTACCCCCCGGCTCCCAGCGGCAAGTACGCTTGCGCCAAGCCCAGGGGGGGGAGGCCGGGACGCTATGCAAGGACTCTGGTGATTGCGTCGACGGGATTTGCTATGGCGAGGGGCAGACCGAGGGGAAAGGGATCTGCGCCACGACCTGTTTCACCAACAACGACTGTGCCTTTGGTACCCAGTGCCTCTCCGATGCTCTGGTGGCAGGTCAAACCTATTGCACTCGTATCTGCTTCCATGACCTGGATTGTCCTAACGGATTCACCTGCAAGAATACCTTCTCTCAGGAGAAAGCCTGCCTCCTGTAGTCCCTGGCAGTGAAGTTACTTGTCCCTCGGAGTAACCGGAGGTAGAGTGGAGGGGTCCATTTACGGACCCCGGGGGAAGCATGAAGGGACCATTTACAGTAATCATTGTTGACGACGAAGCGCCCATTCGCAAAGCGCTGAAGCGTGTCTTGAAGTATGAGCCATACAACGTCATCGATTTTGGTGACCCTCTAGAGGCTCTGGACTACATCAAAGACAATCCGGCCCATCTCGTGATTTCGGATCACACCATGCCGGGGATGCTAGGCATTGACCTGATGCGCAAGATCCGCTTGCTGCGCCCCAATACTGTGCGGGTGATGCTGACGGGAAATGCCAATCTGGATATGGCAATGCAGGCCATTAACGATGGGGCCATCTATCGTTTCCTGACCAAGCCGTGGGATAATAACGACCTGTTGCTCGCGGTTCGGCTGGGGCTCGGGCACTATGAGACGGAGTCGGAGAACCGGCGGCTTCTCGCACTGGTCAAGAAGCATCAGGCCGTGCTCGACGAACTGGAACGTAAGCAACCTGGCGTAACCGGCCTGATTAAGAATGCGGAAGGCGCGATTGTCCTTGGCGAGAATGACAACGAAGAGGCGCTTGCCGAACTGGAGAAGCTTGGTCAGTAGCGCCGTTTGGCACACGTACATGTTACCTGATTGGAGGGGGTTGAAGTGTCCTACACGATCGCGTTGGTGGACGATGATAGAGATGTTCACGTCCTCGTTTCAGCGCTTCTTGCGGCGGAGGACTTTGAGGTTCACACCTTCGAGCGCGGAGAGGATCTGCTGCAATGGCTTGAGACCAACGACCCGGTAGTGTGCCTCTCGGATTATCAGCTTCCGGACATGGACGGGCTGGAAGTATTGGAGTTGGTCCGGCGGCTGCGCCCTTCATGTCAACGCATCCTGATTACCGGCTGCACCGATATTCAGTCCATGCAGACCGCACTCAATTCCGGCACGATCCAGTATTTTCTGGGCAAACCGTGGCACAACGATGAAGTGATCACCACCATCGATGGAGCGGTAACCAGGTACATCCAACAGGGCCGACAGGACGCCATGGCCTCGTTGTTGCAGCGTCAGAACGATGAACTGGATACGCTGGCGCGGCAACTCGAAACCATGGTGGACAGGCGGACGCGGCAGATTGAACGGGCCAAAAAGGAGTGGGAGCGCACCTTTGATGCGATAACCTCGCCCCTAACCCAGGTGAACAGTCGGTTCCAACTGCTGCGGGCGAATCTGGCCACAGCCGCGCAGGCTGGCAGGCCGGTCCGGGAGTTGCCGGGGACGCTGTGCTTCGAGAGTGTCTATGGTCGCACTGAGCCCTGCACCGGGTGTCCGCTCAATGAATCCCCTGAAGAGATAATGCGGCTGGGCTCCAGTGAGGCTGAGATCGCGGATGCGGCCAAGGAGAAGACCTTCCTCCT
>CALGBT010000039.1 GCA_937884235.1 uncultured Pseudomonadota bacterium | reverse complement strand
CCAGACCTTGCGGATGCGCTGGGAGGCGGCATCCTCCCCTTGGGCGTAGGCGGATGTCGAGTCGTAGAGTCCGGCCCCGCTAAATTCCTCAAGGTCTTCCGAGTTGGTGCTTGAGCGCAGCCGGACCCTGGCCTCCCCGGCCAGTGCCGTGACCCTGGCATCCAAGAGTGCGCCAAAGGAAGGCTCCACGGGTGTATTTCGGATGTGGTAGCGGAGGCCGTCGAGGACCGCGTCGCGCAGCTGTGAGTCGCTTTTGAATTGCTCATGGACACAAACCCGCGTTGCATGCTCCCACAGGGTCTCGGGCAAAGCGCCGGCCAGACAGAGGTCGGCGGCTCCCCCACATGCCGTTGCGGTCCGCCCCTCGGCGATACAATCGGCGTGGGCAGCCATGCAATCTGCAGCCACTAGCTGGCTCGTGGTCATGAACTCGAAGTAGTAGTGAAAGGGGACCCCGAATCCGTCGGGTGCGTTCTTCGTGAGGAGGTTATGCAATTCGGCGAGGTTTGCGGCCTTGACCCCGACAAAGATGCTGTCGGCGAAGTGCAGATTGGCGAATCCGGGAAGTCCCTCGGTGGCGTCATCCGCCTCGGGTGCGACTGGGGGCTTCTTGATACTTTTCCAGTATTCCTCAGCCTCGGCCAAAGTGGTCTCCTGCAGCGAGTAGCCTGCGGAGGTGACTTCCAATCGGACCAGCTTGCCCAGGAGCGCTGCGATGGCTGGCTCTTCGCTCGCCCCAACCAAGGCCATGTTAGGAGTCCCGCGGGTTTGCGCAGCGACGTTGACATGGGCCAGGGGTGTTTGCATCTCCTCAGTAATGGTGCCGCCGACAATGGGCAGCTCGTTGGGTAGTCGCGTGAGCAGCAGGATGTCGCCAAACGACACCACCGTGGCTGACAGTTCCTCTGGGGACAACAGGCGCAGCTTCCCGTACGCGATGCCGGGATTGAGCAGCTGCATGGTGATGTCGGCGTAGAGGTCGGTTCGCCCCATGTAGAGTGCGCCGGCTGCGGCGAATTGCGCAGTCGCAGCGGCCAATTCCAGGTCCTGCACGCTGCCCGCCGGCAGATATCCCAGGCGCTGGTTTCCGCCCGCATAGCGGAGAAAGCCGATGCGCTCCTCGATCAGGCGGTAGGCCAGCAGGGCCTGCTGCGGCGTCAGATTGTCGCTGGGGAAGAAGGTCATGGCGATGGGAGCAACCAGTGGCTCTGCGAGGTTGTCGAGCTGCGAATCCAGCGCCGGGTAGTAGACCAGGGTACCCGCCATGGCCGTGCGATCCTCGCCAACGTAAGTTGCCATGACGTACTCGTTTGGAGTCTGGGCGATGCCGAGTACCTCATGCGCGAAGTCATAGTGGATGGGGTGCTTCTGCGTGTTCTGGAAATAGACCGTGGGGTCGTTCTGCAAGTCCTTGATGTAGAACTTGATCGAGTACGACGGGCCGAATTCGGAATCGGCGGGGTAGGCCATGGTCTCCAGTTCCTCCAGAAACCCCTCCCCAGCCACGCAGGTGCGGTAGTCGGGGGTTACTGCACAGTCCGCCAGCGCGGGCAGCACCACCATCGCCTCGGCCACGCCATCCCGAATGGGCAGGTCCGCCACTTTGACGTCCAAGGATGAAGTGTGGAAGCCGGGGGCTTTGGCAACCAGGCGCAGCGTCCCCTTTGCATTGCTCAATTCAATGCCGTTGGACAAGCAAGCCGTATCTGCGGGCACTGTTTCATCAGTGCCACATTCGACCAGAACTGTGTTTGCATCCGGTGCGGAGGCAATGATGGCAAAGCGGGATAGGTTCTGCCCGTCGGTCTCCAGAATGACCCGGAGTCCGCCGACCTGCTCGCCGCCACAAGCCGCGAGGAGGCAGCAGCCCAGCAAACAGAGAGCCAGCAGAGAAAAGCGACGACTGAGTGTCATCAACCACTCCTGAGAGATTGCCTTCGGCAGTCTACGCTAATCGTAATGGCAACTTCAAGGACGCTGCAACGGGACCATTGAGGGCGAAAGTCCCATACTTGGCGGCCCGCGGTTTCCGGGACAACCAGCATGGCTGACGGACAGGTGGCTGATGATGTGCTTGTGCTGTCTTGGCCCAGTCGCTGCCTATGCCTGCAGGATCGGTGCAATTCTGAGCAGTTCCGGACCGAGCGGTTTGGTACGTCCGGCGATTTCATCCAGAGGAGTCGTGCCGATGGTGTGGCCTCGCAGGCCCACCAGCACGCCGAATTCGCCCCGGACCAGACAATCTACTGCGGCGACCCCCAGGCGGCTGGCCAGGAGCCGGTCGTAGGCCCCGGGGTTGCCGCCGCGCTGCACGTGGCCGAGGATCGTCGTTCGCACGCCGAAACCCAGGTCCGCCTTGTTGTCGACGAAGTGTCGGGCGATCTCGGCGGCATCGAACTTCGCCCCCTCGGCCACGACCACCAGGGCGTGGGGTTTGCCCCGCATGTAGGCTTCATGCACCGCGGCTGCGACCTCTTCTGGGCGGGTTTCCACCTCGGGTATGACGACGCACTCGGCGCCGCCGGCGATGGCTGCAGCCAGCGCCAGGTACCCGCAGTCCCGGCCCATTACCTCCACCAGGAAAGCGCGGCGGTGGGAGGAAGCAGTGGTCTTGAGACGGTCGATGGCCTCCAACGCGATGTTCAGCGCCGTTGTCGCGCCGATGGTCATGTCCGTGCCAAGCAAATCGTTGTCGATGGTCGAGGCGATTCCCACCACCGGCACGCCCATTTGCGAGAGCATGTGCGCCCCCGTCTGAGAACCGTTGCCGCCGATCACCACCAGCGCATCGACGCCCTGGGCAGCCAGTGCGTCAACGGCCTGCTGGCGGCCCGCTTCGGTCTTGAAGTCCAGGCATCTGGCGCTGCCGAGGAAGGTGCCTCCCCGCCAGAGGATGCCGCCGACGTCCCGCAATCCCAGTGGCCGCATCGCGCCAGAGACCAGACCGGCGTAGCCGTTGAGGACTCCCTTGACCTGCCAGTCCTGATGAATCCCCGCCCTGACAACGGCCCGAATGGCTGCGTTCATGCCTGGCGCATCTCCGCCGCTGGTAAGTACCGCAATCCGTTTCATATTGTCCTCCTCGAAGGGCCCTGCGGCCCGCGTTCAACTTCCATTGGATGTCTCATCAACGCCTGCACCTCCGGGGGGAGCAGGTAGACATATTTGCCACCGTGCTGGCGGCGGGCGAAGGAGCCCGTGCGGGGTGCGTCGCCGGAGGCCGACACTACCAGCTTGCCCTGGTCGCGGCCGGTGATGGTCCAGACCCGCCCGGCCAGGGCGATGGTCCCTTCCGCCCCGCCCCAGGTGGACATCTCGCCCAGCTTGCGGCCGGTGGCGGAATCCACCACTTGTACGGTTTGTTCGTCGGCAATGTTGGAGTGTACCTCGCCCTTTTCGCCCAAATCCATGGTTCTTTCGGTGGCTTGAAGCAAGGCACCTCGGCGCAAGATGAAGCCGTCCATTGCCAGTTTGTCCACGATTGCTGCAAAGACGTCGTCAGAGCAGAGCGGGGAGACATATTCGAGCAGGCGGTCGGTATCGATGCCCTGCGGTCTGGCGAAGAGCAGCGAGAGGAGTTGCTGGACGACCACCGAGTAGTCGGGGCTGTAGTCGATGGTTTCCTGGAGCGAGTCGCGGGCGAATTGCCGGTACTCGTCAAAGAGCTCCTCATCCCCATCGACCAGCGCAACGCCCAGTGCGAAGACGGCTCTTTCGCGGCGGCACGCCCGCCCCAATCGTTGCATGAACGAAGAGGCATCATGAGGGGGGCGATACATGATGGCAGCGCTGACGTCGCCGATGTCGACGCCCAGCTCCAGTGTCGTGGTGGCGAAGCAGATGGCTCCTTTCTTCTCGCGGAAGCCGGCCTCGGTCTCCACTCGCTCGGTGCGGGAGAGACTGCCGTGGTGCACAAACACGCCGTCGTATGGCCAGAGGCGCTTCTGGACTGCCTGCTCGGCCAGTGTCTCACACTCCTTCCGGCTGTTGCAGAAGATGAGCGCCTTGTGCCGCTTCTCCGCCTTGCATCGCTCCAGCGCTTCGGCAAGAGTCCTGACCGTCGCGAAATTGAGGGAGCGCGGCTCCCCTTCTACCACAACTCTGGCCTCTTCAAGAGTGTACCGCTGGGCCAATTCAGTGGGGTTCTGGAGCGTTGCGGAGAGAATGACCTTTTGGGGCTTATCCCCCAGCCAGTCCAATTCCAACCGTCGCAGCAACAGTCGCACCTGGTCGCCCCGGTAGCCATTGTCCAGCAAGTGCAACTCGTCCAGGACAATGGCCCGGACGTTGGCCCAGACCCCGGGTACCCGGCAGAGCAGGGAATCGAGGGACTCGGGAGTGGTGAAGAGCAGCTGGACGAATCCCTCAGGAATGTGCGGATTGTCGGCGGTTCTGAAGGCGGCAGTTAGCCCCAATTCGGTAAAGGCCGCGGCAAACCGTCGCTCCATATCCGCCACCAGAGCCCGCGTGGGGATGATGTAGAGCAGACATGGGGCTGGCAATTCGCCGCCGTTTGCCATCAGCCGTGCCAGGAGCGGTGCGAGCGCGGCTTCAGTCTTGCCGCTGGCGGTGGGCGAAGCAATGACGCAGTCGAGGCCCTGGAGCAGCAGGGGAATGGCCTCGTGCTGAACCGGTGTCAGCGAGCCGAAGCCTCCGAAGAAGACATTCCAGGTCGGGCCCAACTGCCGTTTCAGCCGCCGCATCTCCTGAAATGACTGGGCCATCAGAACTCCCGCAAGGAATTCAGACTTTCCAACGGCGTTCCCGGATGGTGTCGCAAGAAGTCCATGACCTCAATCAAGGCCTTCATGAACCCCCTGATGGAGGCCGCGGCGAACGCTTCATAGAGCACATCATGCAGAACCCACCGCTCCAGGTGGGGTGGAATCCGGACGCCGTGCAACGCCGAGTAAACACCTGCTGCACGAGCAAACAGCTGTCTCAGGTCCTCGCGCCGGATGTCCGAGAGTCGGACCAACGGCTGGTTGGCCTTCCAACCTTCCAGCTTGCCCTTGACGCGGCAATCGGTGAGGGCCAGCACCAACTTCAGATACGTTGGGACCTTGTGGTAGTAGCGCACGCCGGGGTAGTGCCCAGAGTAGACCAAGCCGGTCACTTCGCCGATGCGTACACCGGTGGCGTTGGGTTCGCTCTCCTCTTCCAGGACGGAATCGTCGTTGGCTACCAGGGCGAGCCCCCGAAAGAAGTTGAGCGTTCGCTTCCAGTGGTAGGGATAGCGCCTCACCTCTGCCGTCTCCGCCTCGTCGACGAGTAGGAGAATGCCACCTACGTCAACTTCATCTACCAGGAATCTGGAAATCGCACTCAACAGATTGCAGACAATATTGGCAACGGTGGTGAAGTCGCAGGACGACGGAAACCGTGCCGACCCCCCCTTCTCCCCCATGAAGCCCAACCAGTCGGCATCGGTATCTTTGCCGGCCCTGATGGCCGCGGCGAACGGTCCCAGGAAGATGTGGTCGTCGATGCAGGTTGTCGTTGATTCCAGTACCCGTTCACGGAAGACGGTGCGGATGTCAGTGATGCTGCCCTGGTAGGGGATCTGGAGGTTACGCATGACGCTGACGAAGAAGCGATAGGGGAAGGAGCTGTTCTCTTCGCCCGGGTCCACTCGGATAAGCGAAACTGCCCGGCCCTCTTCCAGCGCGGTCTGGGCGAAGTGGCGTAACATGTGGGTCTTGCCAGACCCGTATTTCCCTTCAATCAGCAACGACCCTTCGGCTTCGTCATCCAGCCAGGTGCGAATCTGGGCAAATTCCTCAGTGCGTCCCACAGTCCAGTCCCTGATGCCGAAGTCGGGGACGACCCCAAGCCGCAAGCTCTCGATGACGTGACGCGACTGGAAATCCACTGAAGCTGGCACTCTTACCAGGCTATTGGCCTGGACGCGTCCTCGCTTCACGACTCCAGCATTCTTCTCCAGGAGGGAGAGTTTCGCGGCCGGAACCCAGATGGCATAGCCAGTGAAATCAACCCTGGCCTCGTACCCGCCATGACGGGTTTCGGCCACGAGTCCCGGTCCGAAATTGGGGTGCTCGACCAGGTCGCCGCCCTGAATCATGAACGCCCTCCCGAGACGTAGTGGTCCACAAGATCATCCGCCCAATCACGCGTTACCTGCAGTGACGCATCACGTCGCACCTGCTCCAGGCCTCTAACCAGGGACTGCACGAACAAGCGGCGGAAGCTGATGTCCGCGAAGCGGGCCGCCAGCACTGCCTTGCCGATGGACTGCAACGCAGCCTCTACTTTACCTTCATCGAGTTCCTCGGCGTAGGCGATTTCCATGATCCGCCACAGCTTCCTGCCGATACTGGCCAGATGACCTTCCACATCGTCCACCAGGGTTTCCAAATCAATGCGCACGCCGCTGGGGTTGTACATGTCGAACATTGAGGCGGTGCGCTGTTTCACAGCCTCGTAGACCCCTGTCTTGCCGTCGAAGAAGCGGTAATCGGGCACCGCATAGGCCACGAAGGCGCCGGCCAGAGTGCCCCGAGCCGATTCGTCGATGAGCTCCCGCAAGTTACTCAGCATGAACTCCTTCTGGCGCCCCGATAAACTGGGCGTACGCTCGGCCTCATCGAAGAGAATGACCAGCCCTGAGTATCCCGCCTGCCGCACCCACCGGGCCAGCGAGCGCAGACAGGAGAAGGCAGATGACCTGTCGATGGGGGCGAGAATGCCGTGGGGCTTGAGTCGGGCACGGTCGAAGCCTTGGGACGAGAGCCAGTGAACCAGACCCTCCGCAGTCTCTTCGTCGCCGTCGATGAGCGCTTCCAAGGCCTTTTGCATGGCCCGTTGGAAGTTCAGGTTCTCCAACTCACGGGTCGAATCTGTGGCCAGAGAGGTCAGCATTGTCGGGGAGGCGTCACTGCTCAGCTGCGTCCAGCGCGCCACCGTGGCTTTCAGGAGAGGCATCAGACCGCGGTGCTCCATCTGGTCGTCCGGTGGATAGGTCAGAGCCGAGGCAATGGCACGATAAACGAGGTCCAGCCGATGGAAAGGAGCCTGGTCCGGATTAAGCGAGACGTAGGCCGCAGCGTAGTCGTTTTTCCAGGCGAGTTGTCGCAGAAGATAGAGGAAGTGAGTCTTGCCACCGCCATAATGCCCGACCACCAGCTTGAAAACCGACCCACCTTGCTTCAAGTAGTCCGAGAAGTAGTCCTGGTCCAGCAGGGCCAGAGTCTCTTCGAAGGCATCAGTGAAGAGGTGGGCCCCCCAGGATGGCGGTTGCCCTGCGGCCCCCACCGTGTTGATGATGCGTCGTGCGTCGAATTGAGTCAGAGTCGCGTCCACTATGCCCTCCTGAAACCCAGTGTCGAGTAGTGCGTCCCCAAACCGCTCTGGCGGCGTGGGACCCACAAGCTATCCTTCTTCTTCACGTCTTCACGGGTGGCGATTCCCAGTACCAGTTCCCTGGTATCGTCATCACCCCGTCCCTGCTGATAGAGCTGATATGAGAAACTCACCTGGCCGTAGGGCTGGAACGCCGCCCGGATCGGATTGCGGCGAAAACGGTCGTCCTGTCTGACGAAGCAGAGTTCCGCTAGAACCTCCAGAATAGGTAAAGCGACGGAGGACGATTGGTTGCCCTTGCGTAGGTGAAGTTGGCTCCAGGCCTGGTGAAGCAATTCATGGAAGCGGTCCCCCGGCAGGAGACTCTCCCCCAACTCTCGGGAGGCCTCAACTATTGCGGCGGCAATTTTCTCCACATCGCCACCGGGCACAGTTGCCAGCCGGGCGATTCGGGGGCCGTAGAATACCGTGGCGGTCATTCCCCTGGCGGTGGTTTCGAATTCAATGGTGAAAACCCCGCAGACCAACTCCGGGTAATGTCCTGAGAGAGTGAAGCCAGATTCCTTAAGCCGCTCTTCAAGGTCACCCAGCAGCCGGATCAGTTCCCGCTCGGCGGTCTTCTTTGCCGCAGCCTCCATTGACTCCAGTCCGGCCCCCAGGGAAGCTGACAGCCGAGATAAGTCAAGGCTCTCTATTTCTAGGAGCCGTTTGCGGGTTTCAGCAATCTCGGCAGCCGCATACAAGGAGACGTTCTTCCCCGCCTTCTCAGCTTTGCTCACGCTTTTGCTGGCTTCCAGCAGTTTCTCCAACTGTTTCACGAGTGCCTGCAGTTTTTTCTGGGTACCTTCGACTGTCTCTGGTCCAGGTTTCTCAGTAATGGTCATGGCTTCTCTCCAGTTCTGGTAGGACTCTGCCAGAGTGTGGCTGGCAACTTCTCCTGCACAGGGTGACAGTCTTGTGGTGCAACATGGGACAGCGCCGTTGCGGAAGTCGCAGGTTTCCCCTCTTCCCCTTACAAAAGGAGTACCCAGTAGATCAAAATCGAGCACCATAGTCAAGGGAGTTTGGCGACAGCTGCGTGGTTGTCAGGTCGAAATCGGACTGGTCAACGTCCCCTCCCAGAGAGGTCGGAGGTAGTAGAACCAGAGTGCGGCAACTTCCCGGGCCAGATAGAACGGAAGCTTCAGCAGCACGTGGGTCTCTTCTGCCGGCACCGTGTAGACGGTGAAACCAGCCCGAGCGTACGTCATCTTGATGCGAGGCAAGTGGTAGAAATGACTTACCGCCAGCACTTGAGTCCACTCGTTGGCGGCGAAAAGGCGAATAGTATTGGCCACTGTCGCCTGGCTGTTGATGCCATCGGCATCGACGATGATGTCGTGGTCAGGAATGCCGGCGTCCAGGGCCATCTGGCGCATGACGACGACTTCGTGGAGAATGGCGTCAGTATCCGACGGTCCACCAGAGAAAAGCAGTTTCTTCACGAGCCCTTCTTGATAGAGCGCAATCCCCGTATTGACGCGATCAGCCAGCGCGTGGGAGGGTCGATTCCCCGGCCACACAGCCGCCCCGAATACCACGGCCACGTCAGCGGGGCGCCGATAGTCCGTCTTTCCGTAAAAGAACATCTGGGCTAGGGGAAAGAGGACGGGGATGGCGGCAAAGGCCATGAGGCCGACGCCAACTCGTAGCCAGCGGGGAGAATTCCGGGCAGTGCCACCGACCGCGGTGCCGGTACCTCGCCAAAGCCCGAAGAGCAGCACCGCCACCAGTAGGGACAAGGGGAAGGGAAATGGGCTCGCAATCGTCCCCAGTGCCAGCAATCCCCAATAAGTAAGCGTATTCCAGACCGAAAGTGCGAGGAGCGCAGCCAAACCGCAGCGTGTGAACCGCCGCCGCCATCCTCCCATCCCAGGCCGCCATGCGTAGGCGACGAGCAGGCCGCCAGCCAGGGCGATGAGCGGATTGGCCAGCCAGTAGGGCAGCGGCCGGGAGTCGATCCACCAGATGTTCTGGTCGAAGATCGTTCCGGCCAACCACCATCCTACCACCGCATTGCCCACCGCAAAAAGGCCAATGGCCGCGGCCACGCCTCGGGTGGCGGAATGAATGAGCGCTGCCTGTTGTTTTCTCCATTGCATGAGACGATTATATGACCGTGCAGCGAACTGGTCCACTCCCGGATGGCCGGGGAGACGGCACCGATGTCGATTCCGGGCCCATCCTGCTGGGCATTGGCAGCGCGGCCACACTCCACAACACCATTCCCATCAAAGCCGGCTACGTCACCGGCTTCCTCTTCGGCGACGCCGTACTCTTCTTCGCTTTGGCGGCCCCGGCAGGGGAATGAAGGCGCAGGAATCCAGGCTGCTACTTATCATTGGTCGAACAGACCACCCAGCCATGGATGTCAATGGTGTTGCTGGCATCGTTCCAGTTGCCGAATTCGCAGCCGGTAGTGCGGCGGTAAATGCGGTAGGCGGTGTTGTTGTCGCCGTTGGGCTCGAAGTTGGTGCAGCCGCAGCTATCGGAACTAGACATCCAGAAACC
>CALGBT010000038.1 GCA_937884235.1 uncultured Pseudomonadota bacterium | reverse complement strand
CGCCAGCGGCAAAAGCCCCTCGATTCGGGCGATAATCTCAGCCCGAATGTCATCCTTCCAAACCAGGTCCGCCGGGAACTCAATGGTCTGCTCGACGCAAATGGCCTCGGCCAGTTGCCGGGCAGCCTCTCCTGGGCCCGGAAGGGAGTAAGTGACTGTAAACGTGGAGTCTGGCATGGTGGCTACAAGTCCTCGGCCTTGGCACCGGTCACCGCCGTCACCGGCACCGCTGCCAAGACACTCTCATCAATGCCAAACTCCTTTCTGAGCAGACGCTCAGCAGCACCAACCACGGCCAGGGCATCGAGCCCGTACTTGCGCATCAAATACTCCTTGCTGGCCCCATGGGCAAAGGTATCCTGCAATCCCAAACGCACCAACGGAACCCCGCAACCCAACTCTGCCATGGTCTCGGCCACCGCGGAGCCAAGGCCACCGATGACGCTGTGGTTCTCCAGGACAATCACGCCGCGTTTTGTTGTGCAAAGTGCCGCGGCGACCTGTGGGTCGGTGAATGGTTTGATGGTCGAAATGTGCAAATGGCCCAGTTCGACGCCCTTCTCCCGCAACGCAGCCCCGGCCCGGAGCCCCTCTTCGGTGGTGATTCCAGCGGTAATGAGCAGCAGCTCCCGCCCTGGCGACAGCTCGCGGCAATGGCCCAGGACCATGGGGTCGTGGGCCGGAAAGAGACGCGGCACCTGCCCCCGGAGATTGCGGACGTAGACGGGGCCGGCAATGGCGTGAGCGGCGTCGAGCACGCTCTCCACTTCGGTAGCATCGCCACATTCGAGAATAGTCATGTTGGGCAGCACGCGCATGAGCGCCAGGTCGTCGTTGGCCTGATGTGTCACCCCACCGGGCGTGGTGATGCCTGGCAGAAACCCGATGAGTCGCACGGGCAGATTGGGGTAGGCGATGGACATGGCAATCTGGTCGTAGGGACGCCGGCAGATGAAGACGGCAAAGGTGTGAACGTGCGGGCGAAAGCCTTCGCGGGCGAGTCCGCCGGCGAAGCTCATCATGTTCTGCTCGGCCATTTCCATGGAGAGGAACCGGTCGGGGAAGGCGGTGCGGAAGTCGTCTGCTTCACAGGAAGCCGTCAGGTCCGCGGAAAGCACCAGCACTTCCGGGTGTGCGCGGGCAAAACGCACGAGATTGCGGGCATGGGGACGGGTAACTTGCTCAACCATTACATGCCCTCCAATATCCGCCGGTACTCGGCACGCTCGGCTTCGTCCTTGAAACGCACATAGTGGAGTTTGGGCCCCCTTGCCCGCAGAGCTTCGAGACCGTGGCAGGGGTCGGTGCGGGCGATAATGACCAGCGGCCTGGCGACGTGCTCCGTGGCCGCGGCCCTCACCAACGCATCGAGATTGTGGCCGTCCACCTCCACGGCTACCGCCCCAAAGGCGCGCAAGCGATCGCCCAGTGGCTCCACGCCCCCTACCCCATCCATGGGCCCGTCGCACTGCTGTCCGTTGGCATCGACCACCACGGTGAGATTGTCAATGTGGTGAAAGTGCATGGCGGCGAAGGCCTCCCAGGTCTGTCCTTCCTGAAATTCGCCGTCCGACATAAAAACCCAGTTATGACCGCTCTCTCCCCTGCTGCGCCGAGCCCAGGCAATGCCAGCCGCCTGACTGAGGCACTGGGCCAGAGACCCCGCAGTAACCTCGTGGCCCGGGGAGTGTTCGGCACCGATGAGCTCAACAGTGGAGCCATCTTTGTTGAAATGGTCAAGCCCCTTCTCCCCCAGCCGCCCGGTCTCAATGAGCGCGGCGTAGAGCACCAACGCATAGTGCACTGGCGAGAAGAAGAAGCGGTCGAACTCGGGCCCATGGGGGCCATTATAGGCAGCCCCCGTGAAGTAGTTAGGATTGTCGGGACCGGGAACTCCGGGAAATGGCGCAGGAGTGGCAGGGCCGACGGAGGGCCCGAGATGCATCAACTTGCCATAGAGCGTGGCCAGGGCTTCGGCTGAAGAACAGGCCTGGCTCAAATAGCCGCCATTGTTGTCTAGAGTATGGCGCAGCACCCGTCTGCGGATGCCCAGAGCCACGCTGTTGACGCTCTCTTGCCAATGCGACTGCGATGATG
Source organism: uncultured Pseudomonadota bacterium (assembly GCA_937884235.1). Taxonomy (GTDB): domain Bacteria; phylum Myxococcota_A; class UBA9042; order CAIXZC01; family CAIXZC01; genus CALGBT01. The sequence continues at coordinate 6,365 of CALGBT010000038.1, read as the reverse complement.
TCATGGGATTCCTGCTCAGGACATTCCTGCCATGGAGCGGGCCTTGGCAACGTCCTCGGTGCGACCGATGACCACCAGAACGGTACCCGGCCGCAGCGGCTCATCAGCCTTGGGGTTGTAGTCGAACAGCGGGTTCCCGGGGCGCCGGATGGCAACCACCTGAAGACCGGTCTTCTGGCGGAACTGGGACGAGGCGATGGTCTGCTCAGCGAGCAGGCCCTCCTCTATGATGACAATTTCCTCAATGCGCGTGTGCTGGACGGGGTCGCGCAACATCTTGTCCATGAAGGTGACGGCCATGGGGCGAATGAGCTCGCTGGCCATGCGCATGCCGCCAATAAATGCGGGACGCACGACCTTGGCAGCCCCGGCGGCGACCAGCTTCTTCTCAACGGTCTCGTCGACCCCTTTGGAGATGATGGTCAGACTGGGATTCATCTGCCGGGCAGTGATGGTCACGAAGAGGTTGTCCTTGTCCGTGGGCAGCGCCACCGCCAGACCTTTGGCCCGCATGATCCCCGCCTCTTCAAGAATCGCCTCCTCGGAGGCATCGCCATGGATACAGAGGAACCCGTGGGAGCGCATTCTCTCTGCACGCTCGAGATCTTGCTCGATGCTAACCTGCTTGTGCAAGGAGACCTTGAGTTCCTCGGCGATGTAGTGCCCCGTTTCCCCCGCACCGACGATGATAAAATGGCCACTCAGGGCCTGAATCTCTTTGTTCATCTTGCGCAACCTCCATAGGTGCTGCAGGTCGCCCTCCACCAGAAAGGCTGTAATCGTGGACAGCGCATAGAGGATGACGGATATGCCGAAGACGACCATGGAGAGCATAAACACCACATAGGTCGGCGTGTACAACTCCCCCAACTCGGCCCGGGAGAATGCCTCGTTGATGGTCCCCAGCAGGACGATCGTGCGAAAAGCACAGTTCAGCAACGACTCGTGGGGATAGAGCAGCACATAGTGCCCCAGCGCCCCATACAGAAAGACGGTGACCAGAAGTCCCACCGCAATGCCGAATCTGCGAGCCAATCAATCCCCTCTTGCCACAGTTCAGCACGTAACATACATCGTTTGCCCCGAAGGCTCAACCGTCCAATGCCTTGCATTGGCCAAATCAGCGCAGTATTCTTTGCCCGCCTTGCGCAGGCGAGGCTTTGCAATTGGTTCAGTTCAAGGAGACGCTCATGTTATCTGCCCCTGTCCGTTGGCTGCCCGTACTGACGCTCGTCATCGTCTCTCTTGCAGGATGTTCCAACGAACCCGACCCGGCGGTCGTTGCCGGCCCCGTGGAGACGTCACAACAGGCCATAGTGGGCGGCCAGAAAGAATCGGGCTGGGAGGGAGTTGGGGCACTCACCCGCAACGCCACCGCCTATGGCTACTTCGGCTCGTTCTGCAGCGGTACCTTGGTGGCACCACAGTGGGTCTTGACGGCCGGTCACTGCCTCTACGGTCAGCCCGGCGATCCCCTCTTCCCCGAAAACGTGAAGTTCTTCGTTGGCCCCAACGCCAACCCACCCTGGTATGGCGTGGAGCCCGACGATGGGGAGCTTTATCAGGCCGATGCCTTCTTCATCCATCCGCAATACAACTCACAATACGCCTCCAATGACGTGGCCCTCTTGCACCTGTCCCAGCCGGTCCTCGACGTGCCCACCTACCCCATGAGTAAGAAGGCCATCGACAACTCTTTCATGTACCAGCAGATCCTCTACGTTGGCTATGGTGTCAGCAATGGCGTTACCAATCAGGGCGGCGGTATCAAGCGTTCCGGGTACATGAAGTTCTGGGCCTTTGAAAACACTTACTACGTCTCGGGCTTCGAGAAGTCCGGAGTCTGCTTCGGCGACTCTGGAGGGCCGGGGCTGCTGGAGATCGATGGCGAGATGCAGATCATCGGCATCAACTCTTCGGTGTGGAGCCAGAACGAAGACCCTTGCACCGGTGGGGCCATTCAGACTCGTGTTGACGTCTACGCCGACTGGATCGCCGATACCATGGCCAGCGACGAGGTGGATTGTCGCGTCAACCAGGAACTCTGTTTCTGCCCGCAAGCGTGCACCGCCGACGGCACTTGTGACAATCGCTACTGCGAGACCTACTCCTGCTCAGAAGTGCGCAAGTGCTTCAAGGACTGTAATGACGCCCCCGGGTGTCAGGCCGATTGCTTCGTCAGGGCCTCTGCCGACGGCCTCGACAAGCTCCACGACTACTACTGGTGCCGGATGCAGAAATGCTACAACTCCGGCGACCCGGAAGGCTGCGCCGATGCTAAATGTGCAAGCTATAAGGAGACGTGCGAGGAGCAGCCGGAGGGCATCGATGATTGCGACGGCCTCTTTACCTGCATTGGCCATTGTGATTGGAGCGATGGGTACTGCTTCTCTGATTGCCTCTACACTGGGACCCTCTTGGCACAGTCAGCATATCAGGACCTCTGGCAGTGCTTCGAAGACGAATGTGCGACGCTGCCCGACTATGGTTTCCAGCAAAGTTGCGGCTGGGATAACTGCGCCTTTGAGACCGAAGTCTGCGTGGAGCCGGCGGACTGCTCCATACTTGGTGGCGGCTGTGCGGTAGGCACTGCCTGCTGGTTCTCCCCGACCAACAAGATGGATTGCTTCGCCTCCGACATGCTGGGCGAAGGCGACCCCTGCCCGCTGCTGGCGCTGAGCACCAGACCTTGCGACGACGGCTTGCAGTGCGTTGCGGTGGGTAGCAATACGGAGTGCCGCCAGGTCTGCGCCGACAAGTCGGAATGTGCCATGGGCGAGGTCTGCATCGATGCGGAAATCCCCGGCCTTCCCGCCTATGGCTACTGCGCCTGCAAAGACGAGGACGGCGACGGCTTCTGTTCCCTCGCCGATTGCGACGATTCCAATCCCTCGATCTTTCCGGGTCAGGGTGAAAAGTGCTGGGACGAGGTTGACAACGATTGTGACGGCCAGATCGACGAAGGGTGCGCCGTGGACGGCGTCGACCCCGGTGTCAACGGCACCATCGATATGACCAACGAACAGTCCGGCTGTAGCGCCGCGCCTGCTGCCGCCACCAGCGCCTGGCTGCTGCTCCTGGCACTGACCACCCTCCTGGCCTGCCTCCGCAGAATTTCAACGTAGCTTGTACACGCCCCGGCCCCCGTGCTAAGGTCGGCGCCGGTTGCCAACTGGACGATTGGTGGTTATATGCGGTACTTGATGCCTCTGACTGTGCTGACTCTTCTGCTGCTCTGCACGCCCGCGACAATTGCGCAAGAGCAAGCCAAGCTGGCCGTCATGACCCTTGAGGATCGCACCGGTGATCTCTCGGCCCAACTCATTGACGACCTCACCGACTATCTGCGCACCCAGGTGGCACGACGGGGGACTTTCGTCGTCATCGACAAGAGTCGACAAGCCGAGGCCTTGAAGAAGGTGGTGGGCGAAGCGCGCAAGGAGTCCTACAAGGCCTGCTACGACGAGAAATGCCAGATCCCGCTGGGACAAGCTCTCTCTGCCGATACCATCTTGCGGGTGAAGCTGACGCGCATTGGCTCGACCTACCAACTCAACGCTGAAGTTGTCGATCTGGCCAAGGAAGCCGTCGACCCGGGGATGGCCGGCCTGGTGGAAATACCCGCCAATCCCAAGGAGGGCCGGGACGACCGGTTGCTTCAGGGAATGCGTCAAGTGGCTCGCCAAATCGCCGGTGATCTCCCTGGTGGCTCCGGTGAGACCATTACCATTGGCGGTGGGGGCGACTACGGCGTCACCACTACTGGGGGCGTCGCCTCGGGCGGAGACGGCATCGTCCGTTTTGAGTCCGTGCCCACGGGGGCCACGGTGCAGATCGGTGACCGCCGACTGCCTCGGGTCACTCCCGTGGAGGAGTTTCTGCAGCTGGGCAAGCACACGGTACGCATTTTCGGGCACGAGGGTTACGAGGACCTCAAGCAGGAAATGGTGCTGCAGTCAGGCCAGACCATCAAGGTCAATCTTAAGCCAGTGGTTGGTTCGGCCGTCGTACGGCCCCGGGATCCAGCTGGCAATCTGGTCACCGGCGTCTCAGTATTTATCGACGGGGAGGAGATCGCCCGGGCCCCGGTACGCATCCAGGGGGTCCTCGCCGGACGCCGCATTTTTCGCATGTCCAAAGAGGGCATGCGCCCGGTGGAGCGGCAAGTCAACATCACCAAGAATGGTAGCGTCGATGTCGACGTAAACATGCTTCCGGCTCAAGGCACTCTGCGGGTCAAGAACCTCAAGGTTCATGACGGCAAAACCACGCAGTCGGGCATCTCGGCGCAGGTCATTGTCGATGGTGATGCGGCTGGCAACACTCCCATCGAGGTCTTACTGACTGCCGGGCAGCACGTGGTGGAAGTGCGCCATGAGCTGGCAGTCTCGGGCAAGTATCCCGTTACCATCGAGGACGCTCAGACTACCACCTTGGAGCCCGAACTTCACGCCGCAGACAGCCCGGCATGGCGCGCATATGTGGACAAACAAGCCATGTCGGAGCGCAATGGCGTCTTTATCTGGCTCAGCTTCCTTTCCAGCGCTCCCGGCATCTACCAGAAGCTGAATTTCCGGGAAACGGGAAATACGACGGTGGTAGGACCAAAGTCGGGCTCTTTTGCTCGGTTCGTCCAGGCCTTCACTTACGGCATCGGGTTGGAGGGCAACTACTTCTCTTTCAAGGCCTACGACTCCATCATCGATGCTGCGCGGTTCAATCTGCCGGGGCAGGACGAGAAGCAGGTGGGAGTTTCCGTGTTCACCAATCCCACCACGAGTTTGACCTTCCGTCCAACGCCGATGTTCCCGCTCAAGCTCGAAGGCAACGCTTCCTACTACTGGGCGTGGTCGACTGAAGATGCAGAAGTTGGCTTCAGCTTCAAGGAATGGATGGCCGGCGGGCATCTGGCCTATGAGCTTAAGCAGGACTATCTCTCCGGCTTTCCTCTCCTGGAAGTCGGTGCCGGAGTGCTCTGGTACGGAGTCACGGGAGATGTGGATACTGCCGGCACGTTTAGCGAACCCAGGGTCGGCTTCGAAGCCAGTGGCATGCTCTACGGCGGGCGGGCTAATTGGGTAATCCGCACCGGCGACAAGTCCGGTCTCTTCCTCGGGGCCGGATACTACGTCGGTGATGACGAGCAATCCATGTTCCTCTGGCAACTCGACTGGCGCGGCCGGATGTAGGCGGGTAAGCACCCGAGCAGTTGCTCAGGGGGCGTCGATTCGGACGATGCGCAGGTGCGGAGCCGGGGCAGTACCAGGGTCGATGGTGACGGTAATGGAGCCGGGGCCGGCCGCGGTAACGAGCAGATACTCCACCCCCCCCTCTCGCATGATGCCATCGGCCGCCGCAATGGGCTGGACCGTCGGGCCCGAGAGTGGGTAGAAGCCCATGATGTTGCCCCAGAGATTGAAGCCCCGCTGATTTCCCGTCACCGGGTCCGTGGTCACCGGCAGATAGGAAAAGACCGGGGCCACCTGCAACAGGGCATTGCCGGCAGGCCGATTGGAGAGGGCCAGGGCGGTGAGGTCGAGCAACCATGAACCGATCACGCTGCCGCGGCGCCATACTTCCGTGACCGCCGGCAGGTCGAAGGTGTACTGATAAAACTCCGGGTGATCCAAGGGAGCCGTCTCGGCATCGGCAGAGCGCTGGCGTGAGCCGGTATCCGCATGCTTGAGGATATTCAAACCCTCAGCGTAGGCGGCCATGATTCCGTACTCGATGCCGTTGTGCACCATCTTGACGAAGTGACCCGCACCATGGGGCCCGCAGTGCAGCCACCCCGCCTCACCCGGGACGAGCTCGCCGATGCGATCGCCCGTGCGCTCGGCGGACTCCACACCGGGAGCCACCGAGGCCCAGATGGGTACCAATCGATTGACCGACTCGTCATCCCCACCGATCATGAGCGAATAGCCACGCTCAAGTCCCCAGACACCACCGGACGTGCCGCAGTCGATGTAGTGCACGGACAGGGGATCAAGGGCCGCGGCTCGACGGATATCGTCGCGGTAGTAGGAGTTGCCCCCGTCGATGATCGCATCACCGGGAGACAGCAACCCGGACAACTCGTCAACGACGGCCTCGGTGATGGATCCGGCGGGCACCATCACCCAGATGTTGCGAGGACCCGTCATCAGCCGGACGAGGTCGGCCAGTGAGTCGGCACCCGTGGCCCCCTCGCCGACCAGGTCGGCCACAGCGCGAGGATCGCGGTCGAATACGACGGCTGAGTGACCATCGCGCATCACCCGGCGCACGATATTGGCTCCCATGCGTCCCAGGCCCACCATGCCCAACTGCATCGGCTCTGACGTCGCCATGATTGATTCCCTCCCTGGGTGACCATGAGGTGA
>CALGBT010000037.1 GCA_937884235.1 uncultured Pseudomonadota bacterium | reverse complement strand
TCAGGAATTGGCTCGGGCTCGGGCTCAGGAATTGGTTCGGAAGTCTGGGGCGTGCCGGCAGAATCCTCTGTGACCGGTGCTTCGTATGGACGGTGCTTGGCCACGGCGTCAAAGAGTCCTTGAGGAATGAAAGCGACTGGCGCTGTTTGCGCCTGGAAAGCCTCTGCGGGGAGTCTGAACACGCCGCGTACGGCATCCCAGAAGAGAGCGATGGAGTCGTAGCGGTCCGACGGAGCCTGTGCGGTGGCACGAGTGAAGACGTCATCAAGTTCCGGGGAGAAGAAAGGACCTTGGTCGCTGAGTGCGATGCCCGGCTTGATCGGCTTGCCCACGAGGATTTCGCCAAGAATCAGGGCGAGGGCGTAAATGTCTGACTCCTTGCGTTCTGCAAGTTCGTCTTCCAACTGCTCGGGCGCCAGGTAGTGATCGGCCAGGGGAAAGCTTCCATGTTCGGGTGGCAGTGCGGCGCGACCGGCCAGGAAGTAAGGGTCGTCAATCTTCAGGCCGCTGTCGGTGAGCAAGAGGTTCTCTGGCTTCAGGTTGCCATTGGAGCCAAGCATATGAATCCAACGCAGGGCTTCGCAGACCTCGAACACGAGATGCGCGATCTCCTTCTTGGTGAAGGGCTCCAGGTTTTCGTGCCGCAGCTTCTGCAGCGCTCGCAAACTGATGCCATCGACAATATCTTTTGTGAGAATGAAGTAGTTGTCGCTGGCAAAGACCTCCTGAACAGTGAGGAGATTCTTGTGCAGAAATCCCCGTGCCCGGTAGAGGCGGAAGAGGTTCGTCTCTTTGAAGGGTCCGCTACCCAGGCCGGGGTAGAAATACTTGAGCATCACGTCTTTACCAAGGGCCTGGTCGTGGGCGCGATAGACGCCGGAAATGGGGCCGATGCCGACAATTTCCTGCAGTGCAAAGCGGTCGATCAGCCGTTCACCGGGCTGGGGCAGAAATCCTCTCGAGTCCATTCGCTTTCCCTCTCTGGCAACCGAAATCTGAAGTCCTCAACTTAGAGGCTCCGCCTCCAAGCACCCCTCGCGTACGCGCAGCGGTTGCGATCTTTATATCAGCCTGTGCGTTGCATTTCAAGGACCACGCGGCTACTGTTGGCCGCGTCCCGCAATTGCTTTTTGCAGGAGTCAGAATTGGCCATGGTACCCCCTGTTACGGTCCTTCTGCCGCTTTACCAGCACGGCGATACTATTGGTGCCGCGCTGGCCTCCATGCTGGCGCAGACCTATACGGACCTGGCGATTCACGTGTTGGACGATGGCTCCACGGACCAGGGGCCGCAGGTGGTTGCCGACGTCGCGGCCGGTGACCCGCGAGTCCGGCTCTTCCGCTTTGACCATCGGGGCATAGTTGTCACCCTGGAGTCCGGGTTGGCCGCGGTGCGAAGTCCCTTCGTCGCGCGGATGGACGCTGATGATTATTCTGCGCCGCGACGATTGGAGATGCAGATGGCTGCCATGGCGGCTGACCCGCAACTGGCGGCCGTTGATTGTCAGGTGGAGCTTGGCGGTTGTCAGATTACTGGCGGAGGGATGCGGCAATACGTCGACTGGGTCAACGGGCTGCTCAGTTGGGGCAGCCTGCGAGATGCCTTGTTTGAGGAGGCGCCTCTGGTCCACCCGGCGACGGTGCTGCGAACTGAAGCGTTGCGTGAGGTGGGAGGCTACCAGGAGAGCGCCGGCCCCGAGGACTACTCGCTGTGGCTTCGCCTTGTGGGCGCGGGGTG
>CALGBT010000036.1 GCA_937884235.1 uncultured Pseudomonadota bacterium | reverse complement strand
GCTGCAGGCCTTCTTCAACGGTGGTGGCCAAAAGCATCTTCGGGCGGGCCCGCATCCGGATCAGGCGTTGCATGGTGTTCACCGAATCGGACATGAGAGACTGGGTCTGCCGCACCAACTCCGCATAGAGCAGGGGCAGGTAGGCCGAGTAGAAACGGGCCGAATCCTCCACCAGAATGATGGTCTGCACTCCGGCAGCTTCGGTGTCGTAGTCGACGTTCTGGCGGTCCTCGACGTACTTGATCATGGCCAGGAAGAGACGATGGTCCCCCTGCCATACGAAAGTCCGGTCAACATGCGGCAGCTTCGCCGGGTCCAACAGCTCAAGCTCCCGGGTATTGTAGGCCAGCAGCAGGACCGGCACGTCGGGAACGATGCGATAGGCCTTGCGTGAGAACCTGCCGATATCCATGTCCCCCAAACGGCGCATGGAGATAACCAGATCAAAACGATGTGCCCGCAGCTCCGCCAGCGCCTCCTCACCGGTGGAAACCCGGACGATTCTGGGAGCGTAGCGCAGATTCAGTTCCAGATACTCGGCAAAAAGCAACTCAGAGAGACCGCCGTCCTCCTCGAAGGTGTAGGAATCATAGAGACTGGAGACCAGCAGGATGTTGGTCACCCGACGCGCCATCAGGGAATGCAGCGGCGTCGTCCTCTGCTCCCGGGGTTCAACCAGCGCTTCCAGGCTGGGTTCTCGCAATCGGCCGTTGCCCATATTCGGATGACTCCTTGTGCGTTACTGGAGGAGGTCCTCCACTGCGGCCTCTATTTCAGGAACATTTTCCGGCAACCCCCCGGGGAACACCTGGAGTGCCATGAGCCCCCCGGCATCCACCACCACGAGACCATTGTAAGGGGCTCCCAATGCGGCCCAAAGACCGCCGGTGGCATCGTCTTGAACGATGGGTAGTGACGTCTTCTGGGCACACAAGTAGATGCCCGACTCGGCCCCTTGCTTGTTGATGACCAGTCCTTGCACCTTGCCAGTCCAGCCATCGTGAGTGACGATCAGTTCTTCGAGGGCAGCAGCCTGCTGCCCGCAGGCGCCTCAGGTACAAGCGCCGAAATATGCGATCCAGACCGTTTCCTTGAGGGTCCCACTGGAGACCTGCCCGCCAAATCCGGGACTGTTCATATTGGCATCTTTGCATGAGAAATGGGATATGGGCAGGCCCACCTCCGCCGGCACGGCATCGGGAGCGGTATAGCAAACAGCACCGCAGGGTCCGGGCAGCGGTTCTTCCACGCCTTCGCAGGCAGCCTTGCAGGCACTGGGGTAAGTGGTTCCGGTCAGTCCGTCGCAAACCAGATCGCCCCAATCGGGACATTCACAAACGCACTCGCCCTCGGGGCTGCAGATGGAGGTGCCAGGACAGGTGCCGCAGCTACCCCCGCAGCCGTCGTCGCCGCATTGGCCAGGCTGGCAGACCGGAAGCAGGGGGACACCGACACAGCTGCCCTCGGCACAAATGTCCGGGCCGGTACAGGAGTTCTCGTCGTCGCACTCATTCCCATCACCGGTGGGAATCAGGATACATTCACCAGTGGCGGGAATGCAGCCCCAGAGATTGCAGTCTTCCGGCACCTGAGCGACGCAGGTCGAGATTGTCGAGACGTCGACGACACACTCGTGGGGAAAATCGTCGACGTCACAGACCAACGTTCCGTTACAGAAGTCGCCATCTTCCTGGGTGGCACAGTCCTCGTCGGCAAGACATTCACAAATAGGCTCACCGGCCACACACTCGCCGTCCAGGCAGGAATCACCGTCAGTGCAGGGCTCGCCGTCATCACAATCCATGAACTGGCCACTGCACCCCCCCTCGCCATCACACTGGTCATCGAGGGTACAGGGGTCCCCATCATCACAGGGCTCGCCGGCGGCGCATAGCAGTGGCAACTCTGCCACCAGTTCCACCAGTTCCACCAGTTCTACCAACTCCGCCACCTCCACCAACTCCGCAGCCAGGTCCTGCGCTACGTCGCTCGCCATGTCCATGACCTCAAAGGAATGGGGCAACTCGGACAGCTCATCTGCCCCAGCGTCGAGGATGGAGAGATCCGCCCCGGCATCAATGTCGGTTGTAGGTGCTGCCTGCTGGTCGGCAACTTCAGAGGAGTCGTCCGCCCCCACCTCCAGCAACGTTATGTCGGTTTCAACAGTGCCACTGCAGGCAGCAACGACCAGCAAAGCCAGGGCCAAGAGGATTCGAAATCTGTAGCGCAAATCACTCTCCTTGTCCGTGGCCTCATCCGACACCGCCACACACGGCGCTCATTGTGCCCGCAATCGCTGAAAATTGGAAGGACGCTAGTTGCTTAGATAGGCCTGCAGCTCGCCACGAGTGGCGTTGATGGAGATGCCCAGTGCGGGATTGGCCATGGCTACGCGGATACGCCCTAGGAGGATTCGAGTAACCTCGCCAGGTTCTCCGTTTCCCACTGAGACCCCTTCCACGCCCACCACGGGCATCAGGCCACACCCGGTGCCGGTGAGGAAGACCTCCTTCCCCGGACCGACGAAGTCCAAGGGCAGCATGTTGTCCATTTCATGGATCGTGTAGCCCTGCTCGCGGGCCTCGGCGATGATCAGATTCCGAGTGATACCCATCAGGCAATAGTCGGCCACGGGGGTGAAGACATGAACTTTACTGGAATCTTCCTGCCAGCCATCTTCCTTGCGCACCAGGAAGATATTGTCGGCGGTGGCCTCGGCCACTACCCCCCTGCTGGTCAGCATCATGGTTTCCAGGGTTCCCTTCTGCCGGGTCTCCAAGAGTCCGAAGATGTTGTTCAGGTAGTTGTTGCTCTTGATGTTAGGATCGACAATTTCCGAGCCGGCCCGACGGGTATTGCGAGCCACCGAGAGCACGATACCCTGCTCATAGGCTTCCGGCGGATAAAGTTGGATGGTTGACGCAATGCAGTAGATGGTCGGGGCCAGACACTTGGCCGGATTGATCCCCAGATTGCCAAAACCACGGGTCAATACGGGCCGGAGATAGCCTTTCTCGCCCGGCTCAAAACCTACTGCCTGTACCGTCGAGAGAATCTGCCATGCCAACTCCTCCAGGGGATATGGCATGGAGATAAACAGCTTGCGGGCGGACTCCCACCAGCGGTGGAGGTGCTCCTTGAAGAGGAAGATCTGGTCGTTGATGAGCAGGATTCCCTCGAAGCACGCATCCCCATAAAGGCCCCCATGGTCAAGGGGGGAGAGACCTGCTTCGGACATCATCAGAACGCCATGACGTCGTTCCGTCAGTTCGTCCGTCGTCGCAACCTGATATCTCCCTTCGATGCCAAGCGTGGTCGGCGTCAAGCCCTCCACCCATGGCATGCTCACGAAGACTCTAGACTTCCTGGCTAACCGTGTCAGTTCCGTAACTACGTCCTGCCCCATGGCTCCTCCCTTCTGTCCGCAAGCCCCCGTCAGTTCCGGCGGCATGATACAAGGGGGTCCCATGGTGATCAAGGGGAAATCAATTATTCTTCTAAGAGGAACTCCTCGCTCGCCTCTTCCCCGTAGATAGCGATCTGGCCCTTGCCCATGGCCTTGGCAGCATAGAGCGCCTCATCGGCCTTGGAGATGATGTCGAGGACCGTATGCTCGGCGTGCTCCGGAACCGAAGCCATGCCGATGGAGAGGCCTACTTGAATCAGGCTCTCGCCAGCCCGCACCCGCTCACGCTGGAACCGGTGCAGAATGCGACTGGCCAGGGTCATCGCCCCCCGCCAGTTCGCCTCCGGGAGAATAACCGCGAACTCGTCTCCGCCATAGCGGGCGGGAATGTCCATACTGCGCACCTCCGCCAGCAAGACGTCACCGACGTGCCTCAGCACGGAGTCTCCAACCGCATGGCCGTAGGTATCGTTGACGTCCTTGAAGTTGTCGAGGTCAAGCAGCATCAGGGTGAATGAGGAACCGTACCGCCTCGAGCGGGCCACCTCCTCAACGAGACGGCGATCAAAGTAGCGACGGACGAAGAGTCTGGTCAGCCCATCCACCGTGGCCATGACATAGAGACGAGAATTCTGCAGTGCCACCGCCGCCTGACGGCTGATCATCTGCAGCAACCCTAGATCCGAGGGGGTGAACTGGTTGGGGGCCCGGGCATAAACGATGAGCACGCCAATAGCCTGTTCATAGACCTCAACCGGGGCTCCCATCCAGGAATGACCGAGGAGAGATTCACCATCCAACTCCCGCAGCTGCGCCGCCGACCGCCCGCCGATGGAACCGGTACTGAAGGCCCTGCGCTCCCGCTGGGTCCAGTCGGCCAGCCGTCCCGCCAACTCCTCAGGAACCGATTCAGCAACCACCCCTTCCCGGCGCTCGCCCAGCACGTCGAAAGCGTCATTCTCTTCGTTCCAGACATGGATGACCATGGCATCGGCACCCTCCAGAACAGTCAGCGTCTGTTGAGCCAGAGCGGGAATCAGCTCCCCCGCCTGCAGAGTAGAGCAGACAACACGACCCAATTCGTTGAGCGATTCCAAGTCCTTCACTTTCTCTGCAAGGTTGGTGCGAGCGTCGGACATCTTCATGAAGACAAAATTGACGATGACGTAGGTGCCGATGAGCACAATCAAGGGAATGCCCACTCCACCGAACTCGTGGTAGGTCAGGGTCATGACCATGGCTAGTGGTACCAGAACCAACTCGGCCGTAATCCCCGGCACAAAGACCCGGCGAAAGAGATTGCCCCAGGAGTAGCCCCGCAGCCAGTATTTGTTGAGCACCAGGGTGTACTGCAGAACCAGGAAGATGAAAGCCAGCGCCAGCGCCATCCAGAGGACGTGAACTGCCCGGTCGAGGGTCCCGTCAAGGAACTCCTCAACCGGTAGAATCAAGCCCCCAACAATGACCACCGCAGCACCAGTAGCCCCCTGGAACAACGGGGCCAGGAGGTTCTCAAGGAAGGGTCGGTGGTCGGTTTGGCGCAGATACTCGCGATCAAGAGTGTCCCACAGAATCTTCAGGTACATGGAACCAAAGACCACCCAACTGCCAGGGAGCACACCCAGGGAGAGGACCGCGGTGATGTAAACCGCCGTGTCCATCGAAAGGGTAACTACCCCCATCATGGAGAAGGAGAGGAACTTGCTGACAAACGCCAGGGCAGCCAGGAGCAGCATTGTCTGCCACGGCAGTTCGAGACCGCCTTCCTGGCTCAGGGACAGAGCCATGAGCAGAACGAAGCACCCCACCCCCAGCAGCAGCACGTAGGCGTAGTAGAGGACGTTATAGTCGTGCTTTACCATCTATTTGGCGTCCTTGCAGTCCCCGGCAACCAGACCTCTCCAATGTACACCAAAAGGAGGCCAAGGCAAAGCGCCTGTTGGCCTCTCGGGCGGACATGCGAGGAGGACGCGTTCAGCTTGACACCACCAGCCTCCATGCTAAAGTGTTCAGGCAATTGAAAATCCTTCCAGGGAGGACGGATCCGTGAGTGATGACATGGAAAAAAAGGGACCGGGCACGCCTAGCGGCGGAAAGGACCTGGATGCACTGAAAGCGAAACTGGGACTCGGCAAGACCAAATCCCCGGTATCTCCACTCGGAGCAAGGCCGACAGAAGCCACGAAACGTGACGCCAAGGAAGATTTCAAGTTCTCGTTCGGTGATGTCGCATCCGAAAAAGAACCCTCCTTCTCCGCCAAGGAACTGGCCGAGATCGATGCCGAGGCCAACAAGGCTGCCAACCCCTTCGGCCGCATCATTATCACCGCCGTTTTCGGGTTGCTCCTGGCTATTCTGTTGATCTGGCTGGGCTACCAGTTCGGAACCAGTATGGGCATGCGCGTCCTGCACAATGAGGCCGTGCAACAGTCCCTCGACATCAAAGACTTCTTCCTCAAGAAGTTTAGCGATGCCACCGGTGACGAGATCGACCCGAGAAGGGATATCACCACGCGCTTCATCGAACAGTTTGAGGCCTACGAAGAAGAGCACACCGGCGGCCTCATGGCACTCGCCAAGATCCTGGGGGAGGGGCAGGTGCCCCCTGAATTCACGCTGGACGAATTCGAGAAGAAGGAGCTGGCCCAACTCAAGACCCTATGCAAG
>CALGBT010000035.1 GCA_937884235.1 uncultured Pseudomonadota bacterium | reverse complement strand
ACCGCAGAAGACTGGCAGGAACGAGACTCCTGTCTCTTGCTGCAGTGAGTCCACCAGCCCTCGCGTAGCTGAGCCATCCACCAACATGTTGAAGAAGAGCACTGCATGCTTCGCACCACTGGCAACTAGAGCCTTGCGCAGCAACTCAACATCTTTCTGGGTCGGTGCTGCAAAGGCTGACCAGAGAAATACGCGCACACTCTTGCCATCATCCTCCGGTGGCGACACCGGGGAATCATCCCCAGGCAAGTCCGTCACTGACAGCCGTTCCATAGGCAGCGGCCGCGCTTCCGTAAATACCTGCTGCCCACCCAGATAGACCACGAGGGTAACCTTCCGATCCGCCAGCCCCGTGTTGTAGGTGTGCTTGAGGCGGCAGCCCACCTGCTTCCCGGAGCGATCGCCGGCATCCCATTGGCACCGATAACTGCCCTCGTCAACTCCCTCCCAGCGCGCCTGGAACTCTACTTCGGTCGGGCGCATTACGTCCAACTGGTCCGGCGTCATGCTCCAGGTGAGAGAACTCAACGAGGGTATCTCCACCATATCGCCGGCCAGGATACCGGCATCGCCAGACCGGGAAGCCACAACGTCGGCCTTGCCGAGTTGCACTCCGGGCTGCGTATCTGATGATTCCGGCTGTGCGTCAGCAGCCAGGGGTCCAGCAGCCGGCTGCACCTTCGCCGCGCCGGGGACAGTTACTCCCTCGGCTTTCGGTGGATTCGGCTTGCAGCCCCAGGCGACCAGCACAAGCAGCGCGACCAATTTCAGGTTCCTTCTCACTGCGCACCTCCGGCGCCATTGTAGCGGCAAAGACTAGGAGTGACGAGTTTTTGGATTGACCGGGATGGAATCAGTCTTCCTCGTAGACGCCTTTGTCCTTACGGCGGAGACGACGAAAACCCTTTTCCTTGATGTTGGACGTGGACAACACATTGGCACGGTAGGAGAACTGCGAGACAACCTTGTGCACCGGGTGGCAACACAACGGGCAGAATTCCATGCGCTCGTTGATGCCGTGGACTTCTTCAAAGGTTGGCAAACAACCGTCACCAACGACATCACTATGGGCGTACTCGTAGATGGGCATGGGCGACCCTGTAACCGTGAATCAACCTGACCTAGGTTCCAGCAGAGTAATCATCGAGGTAGTCGATTTGCTCCTGAGTCAGAGCGTCGAGTCCACCACCCACGGTGGCGAGCTTCAGGTTGGCCAATTCCAGGTCCTGCTCCCGCGGCAGGTCATGGACGTCGGGGGACAGAGTCCCCTTGGCCTGAGCCAACCGAATGAGAGCCAGCGCCTGATTGGCAAAGGACATGTCCATGACCTCGGACGGATGACCTTCGGCCGCGGCAAGATTCACCAGGCGACCCTGAGCAAGAAGGTAGACCTTGCGACCATCGGCGAGGGTGTACTCTTCATTATTGGGCCTTACTTCACGCTTCGAAACAGCAATGGCCTCAAGGTCTTCAATGTTGATCTCGCAATCGTAGTGACCGGTATTGCTCACCACGGCACCGTCTGGCATGGACTCGAAGTGCCGCTTGACAAGCACATCCTTCATGCCCGTCGCGGTGACGTACACGTCGCCAATCTTCGCAGCATCATCCATGGTCATCACTCTAAATCCTTCCAGATGCGCTTTCAGCGCCTGGATGGGGCAGACTTCGGTGACGATGACGTGGCAACCCTGGCCACGAGCACGCATGGCCACACCACGCCCGCAATTGCCGTAGCCGGCGACGACGAAATTCTTGCCGGCCAGCAGAATCGCGGTCGCACGCAAAATACCGTCGATGGAGGATTGACCGGTACCATAGACATTGTCGAACTGGCACTTCGTCTCGGCATCGTTCACAGCCATCACCGGGTAGAGCAACTTCCCGTCAGCACCCATGGCTCGCAGACGATGCACGCCCGTGGTTGTCTCTTCCGTGCCGCCAAGAATGTCCTTGGCCAACTCCTTGTACCGGTTGTGCACCGTGAAGATGAGGTCCGCACCGTCGTCAAGGGTCAGGGTCGGTTTGAAATCAAGGGTCCGGTCAATTGCCCAGTAGAACTCTTCGACATTCATGCCCCGCCAAGCGTAGATGGAGATGCCATCCGCGGCAAGCGCTGCAGCGATGTCGTCTTGAGTAGAGAGTGGATTGCAGCCGCTCCAAGAAATGTCGGCACCCGCGGCGATGAGCGTCTTGATAAGGACCGCCGTCTCCTTGGTGACGTGCAAACAACCTGCTATCCGCTGCCCCGCCAAGGGCTTCGTCTTCTCGAACTCGGCCCGCAGGTGTGCCAGAACCGGCATGCGGGACTCGGCCCAATCGATCTTCAGCCTGCCTTGCTCCGCCAGCCCGATGTCTTTTACCTTGTAATTCATGTGGCCCTCCAGTTGCCAATCTAATTTGCGAACTACGAGCGTGGAACTTACACGCGCACACCATCACTGTCAAGGGAGGGCCAAATCAAGTCCGACTTATCCGGGATTGCAGGCAGACTACTGCTTCTGACGCTCACGCAAGGACATGGCCAACCGGAGGTTGTGCCTTACCATCATGCGTAGCTTGATATCGTCGGCAACGGGCAATGTCAGGCACTTGCCAAGGTAGAAGGTGGCCGTGCTGGCATCGCCCCTGTTCAGGGCCGCCATACCCTGCCGGTAATAGCGCTGAAGGAGGGCCTCAAGGCCATCTGAAAATGTGGCCGCATCACGTTCTTCCACTCGACCGCAGCGAATCTGATTGCCTTCAGCCAATTCGGCCGTCTGCTCCTCAGGCGAGAGATGCCGCAGCCGGGCATCAACATCCTGCACCGCCTTCTGGTTGACGCTGCTGATTAGTTTCAACGCTGCTTGCCGCGCCTTCTCTCGCAGGAAGCTCTCCACCAGACCCTTCTTCTTGTCGTCGCCACTTTCCGGTTTCATCACGGGCCAACCTCATATGGAACTACAGCGGCATGAACCTCGTTGCCGACTCCACTAGTATATGCATGGTTCCAAGGCTGAGCAAGTTCGGGACAACTTCCAGAGAACGGTTTCCCGCCCCGCCCCCGCACTACTGCTTCCCGGTTCCCGTGAGAACAACCTCCAACATCGCGTTCTTGGGAACGCCATTCTCGATAAGCAGGTGAGCCTCATAGTCATCCCCAGGTTTGACCGGTGAAAAACCCAGAGTCAGAACGGTAGATTGCCCCACATCAAGGTCAAAGGGGGGATTGATGGAGGCCAGTACCGAAAAGGCTCCCTTGGAGTTATCGAGGAGAGAGATGGCAAAAACAGGAAAGAGCCCCTCGCCGCAATTCTCGATGAGCAACTCAATCTCCTTAGTCGTGCCAACGGGAACCGCCGCAAAATCCACCACCTCCGGGTCCACGCCAATGCAGTTGTCAACCACTCCGGAACCAGACAGCGGAACGCTCACCAACCCTTCGCCTTTAGTCGGGTCGTTGGTCTGGATTTGAAGGGTCCCAGAGTATTCGCCAATGACTGGTGGATCAAAAGTCACCGTCAATTCATAGGTCTCGTCCGCAGGGATGATCAGCGGCTCGGCAAACTCCTTGTCCGTAAGTGCAGACTCCGAACCCACCTGGAAGAAGAACGGTCCATCGTCAGGCTCCGTAGAGAAACGAAAGACTCGCAGTTCCCCAAGGCCGGCATTGTGAACAGCAACCACGGCCTTGGCGGTCTGGTCCTCAGGAATCGTGTCCGAGAAGATGACCTTCGTCGGCGTAACGTCCGCCAGCCCACCGGTCTTGCACTCATCGGCAACTGTGTAGTGGCAGCCCTTCTCGGGCAGACACTCATCAAGGGTGCAATCGTTACCGTCATCGCAACTGCCCGGCTCTGGTTGATGGGTGCAGCCCACGCCCTCGATGCAGCCGTCATTGGTGCAATCAAGCTCATCATCGCAACTCTCAGTGACCTGCCAGGCAGTCCCCACCGCGTTGCAAAGCACGGCATTGCCATCTTCGTCACATGACCCGGAGTTGGGCTGGCAAAGGATCCCTTCCAGGCAGGCCCCCGAGACACAACGAAGCTCTCCAGGACAATGTGAATCAACCGTGCACATTACGCAGGCCGCACCAATGGGGTCGCAGAAACCGTCGCCACAGTCGGCATTGCTGGCACAAGGCTGACCGATGGGGATGAACAGGTCGGCCTCTACCCTCGCATCCTCATGTTCCATTCCCGGAGCAGACGAATCTGCCGAACACCCGGGATTGCAAATCAGCATCGAGAGAATCAGGGCCGAGAAGAGGGATAGCGAGCAGCGAAGCACCTGGACCATGTTGACGGCCTCCAAAGCAAACGGCACAAAGATTCAAGGAGAAATCAGGCTCCCTTGAGACGGCTCTCCAGCCATCTCATGGCCTCGGCACGAGAGACAATCTTACCCTCCACAAAGAGGTAGGACAATTCCTTGATGGTTGCCCCCATTTCCGGGCCCGAGGGGAACCCAAGCTGCATCAGGTCCCTCCCCGTCACCGGCGACAGACCTGCCAACCGCTCAGCACCAATGACATGAAGTTCCAGCCACATGTCGTCAAGAAAACCAACATCTTCATTGTGCTGCTGCCGCCATGCCTTTTCGAGACGGAGCGCCACCGTAAACCCGCCTAGCCGATAGCTCTCTGCCCGTTCACCAAGGCGGCGGTCGGGCAATGATTCCAGCACACCCAACAACGACAGAATCTCCGCCAGGCGGCGGCGCTCGGAATTGGACAGGCGCAATCGCTCGCACTCCACACGCGCCCGGCTCTCGCCACCCTTGCCAACCACCGCACCAGACAACCCGCGACCTTCGGCAGCCAGGATCGTCGCCGCCAGCATCTCCGGCACTCCCGGAGACTCGGGGAGGGCCTCAATCAGATTCGCCGCCAACTCCATATGCTCGTCCCGTATCGTCGGCCCGAAGATCTGAGGGGCGAGACCGCATTCCCCCACGAGGCGAAGCCCACGAGGAACCGCCCGGGACAAAGAAATCTTGCTCAACTCGGCGTGAATGCGTTCCCGGCTGATATGCTCAAGTCCAGACGCAGCACCCCTCACCGCTTCCCTGGTCGCAGGCTCCAAATCAATGTCAAGGCAAGCGGCAAAGCGCACCGCACGAACCGTTCGCAAGAAGTCCTCGTTCATGCGTGCAACCGGGTCCCCGATGGCGCGCAACAGCTTCCTCTCAAGGTCGGCAATTCCACCAACCATGTCGAGAACTATCCCTCGTGCCGGGTCAAGTACCAGACCATTGACTGTGAAGTCGCGCCGTAAGACGTCTTCTTCCAGGGTGCCGATAGTCACCTCGTCAGGATGACGACCATCGCTATACCCCGTTTCACTGCGGAAAGTGGCGACCTCAAACGGGATGCCTCGACGCATCACCGCAATGACGCCGAAAGCCTCCCCCAATGGCAAGGTCTTGCGGAAAAGCCTGCGGACATGCGAGGGTTCGGCGGATGTCGTAATGTCGATCTCCGTGAAGCCGCGGCCCAACAGAATATCCCGCACCGCACCTCCCACGAAATAGGCCTCGTGGCCATTGGCCTGCAGGCGCTGAACAATCTGGGACGCCAGCTCAAAGAGCTTGCGCACCTCAGCATTGGTCGCTAGGAGTTGGTCGACTTGAGACTGTACGGAAACTACCTTCACTGGGTGCGTGGCCTAGAGAAAGGGGACGAGTTGCTCGATAATGGCAAGCTTGGTGTCATCGGCACCAACCTTCAGGCCCCGCTCCCCGGCCCACTTGGCAAGATCGCCACGAGCAGACTTCATCAGCTTGTTGCGCGTATTGGGAATGGGTGAGAGTGCCTTCTCTGGGAATAGCGGCACATTCTTAGGCCCCTTCTTGGCAGCCGTCTTGGCTTCAACCTTCTCCTGTGCTGCCTTCTTCGCCTCTACTTTCTTGGCTTCAACCTTCTTCGGTGCAGCCTTCTTAGCCTCCACTTTCTTGGCTTCAACCTTCTTCGGTGCAGCCTTCTTAGCCTCTACTTTCTTGGCTTCAACCTTCTTCGGTGCAGCCTTCTTAGCCTCTACTTTCTTGGCTTCAACCTTCTTCGGTGCAGCCTTCTTAGCCTCTACTTTCTTGG
>CALGBT010000034.1 GCA_937884235.1 uncultured Pseudomonadota bacterium | reverse complement strand
GCGCCTCTGCATCGCCGGCCTTGAGCCCGACGATGAGACTCGGGCCGCCCTCTACTCTGCAGTTTCGGCCCAGGGCAGGGGGGCCTATGTCCGGTATTTGTTGCCGTTGCCGCCGGAGCGGACTCACCATGACTCTGAGGTTGCTCATGACCCCGTCCTCGAGGATATGCCACTGGGCACCAAGAAATGGCGGGCTCGTTTGCAGGATCGTCACATCCTTTCCCAACTGGCGCGGGAGGGAGATGTTCGGGTAATGGCTATCCTCCTGGACAATCCTCGGGTCATCGAAGACGATGTGGTCACCTGGGCGGCACGCCGGCCGCTGCGCTCCGAGGCGCTCCTGGCCGTAGCTCGGCACCGCCGATGGTCGCTGCGCCCGCGGGTCCAGGAGGCGGTAGCCAGGAATCCCTATACGCCGTCGCATATCGCGGCATCGTACATGCCGGTTTTGCCCAGCAAGCTACTGAGACTCATCCAGCAAGATGCAAGCCTTCACGAGTTGGTGCGAGAGGCGGCAGCTGAGAACCTGAGCTTACGAGAAGAACGATGATCCTCGACTCCCCTGGCCGTGACCTGAAGCTTATTGACATCCCCTTTGAGACCCCGGACGTGGGAGCCATCAAGGCGCGTGTCAAGAGCCGACCCGATGATTTCATGGTGGATGAGGAGCCAGCGTATGAACTATGTGGGAAAGGGGACCACCTCTATATTCAGGTGGAGAAGAAGGGCTGGTCCATGGAGCGGCTGCTGTTGCACTTGCGGGAAGCTCTGGACGTGAGCCAGGCGGAGATTGGCTATGCTGGGCTCAAGGACAAGCACGCCGTGACCAGGCAGTGGCTCTCGGTTCCGGCGAGGTGTGAGGAGCGGCTCTCCAAGGTCGACAACGGGGCGGTCCGTTTGCTCGATACCAACCGCCACACCAACAAGCTGCGGACCGGCCATCTACGAGGCAATCGGTTCAATATCTTGCTGCGTGGTGCGGCCCAGGAGCAGGTCGAGGCCGTGCGCACAGTCACCGACCAGGTGGTTGCCAGGGGCCTGGTGAATATCTTTGGGAACCAGCGTTTCGGCCAGAATCTGGAATCGGCGAGGGTAGGGCGGGATGTCGTCGCCGGGGTCATGCGCATCAGCGCCATGTCAAGGATGAAGCGCAAGTTTTCCATCAGCTCCATCCAGTCCTACCTCTTCAACCTCTATGTGCGCGAGCGCATGGCATTGGACCGCCTGCGCCAGGTCATGGCTGGCGATATCATGAAGAAGCGCGACACCGGTGGCCTCTTCGTGGCGGAGGACGTGAGCGAGGTTCAGGCCCGACTCGATGCTGGGCAGCTCGTGGTCACCGGCCCGATTTTCGGGCGCAAGATGGTTCAGGCTGGCGGTGAAGCGGGGCAACTCGAGATCGCCGCCATGGCGCAAATCGGCATGAACCATTACAGCTTCGACTCCTTTCATTCGTACGGTGCCGGGACCCGTCGCGCGCTGCTCACCTTCCCCGAGGATATGGAAGTGGAGGCGTGCAAAAGCGGCATTCGTCTCCGTTTCTTCCTGCCCAAGGGGTGCTATGCCACCGTGCTGCTTCGGGAAGTACTCAAGCGGGATGTGTAGCGGGTTCAATCTGTTGCGGGCAACCTAATTGTCATGATGGTGCCACCGCCGATGGTGCTGCTGCATTCCATGGCCCCATCGTGTTCCTCGATGATCATCCGGCTGATATCCAGACCCAGGCCCATGCCGGTGCCTTCCTTCGTGGTGAAGAAGGGGGTCCAGATCTTCTGCAGGTTCTCTTCCGGGATGCCGCAGCCGTTGTCAACCACCCGGATCACGGCATCTTCCCCGTCCCGGTCGAGGGTGACGTTGATGGAACCGTCATTCTCAGGCAGGGACTGCGCCGCGTTGCGGATCAGATTGATGATCACTTGCTTGATCCGGTCAGCGTTGATGTCGACGGTGATGGGCTCGTGAATGTGCAATTTGACACCTGCCCGTTTGACGTCCCGGTCAAACTTCAGGAAGTTGACAACTGATTCCAGCAGGGGACGCAGCGAAGTGGGCTTGCGATCATAGACTCGAGTCTCCCCCTGAGTGAAACTGGCAACTTCAGAGATGATGGAGAGGATGCGGTTGTTGGATTCCAGGATCAGGTCGGTGTATTCCTGTAGCACTTCGTCATCGGGATGGCGCTCTCGCAACAAGTGGACCAGAGAGACGGGGCCTAGCGAGTTCTTGATTTCATGGGCGATACCTGAGGCGAGCTGTCCCACGGTGGCCAGCTTTTCCTTGTTGATCAGCTCAGCCTGGGTCTTGACCAGGTCCTCGTGGGCCCGCCGGGCATCCTCCAGGGCTTCCTTCTGTCGCTCATAGAGCCGGGCGTTCTGGATGGAGACCGCGGCGAGACTGGCGATGACCGTGAGGAGATAGAGGTCGTCCTCACCAAACGCGGCGAAGTCCTTCTCGCTCACCACCTGAACGATGCCGATGACCGATTCCTGGGAGATCATGGGCACGCACATGATGGAGCGCATGCCGTACATGATGATGCTGTCAGAGGACTTCAGGCGAGGGTCAGAGCTGGCATCGGTGGAGATTACTGCCATGCGGCTGTTGAGTACTTTCTTGACGACGGTGCGGCTGATGTTCACGGTGTCGCCAACCTTGCCCTGTCGGTCCATGGAGAGGACGGGATAAGCTCTTCAGTCTGCGGATTGACGAGAACGATTTCGCCCCGCTCGGCTCGGGTCACCTTGAAAACGTGGTCCATCATGGTGGCCAGCAGGCGGTCGATGTCAGTTGCTTCCTGGAGGCTCTTGGAGACGTGAAAGAGAATGGCGAAGCGCCGGGCATTGGCGAGAATCATTTCAATGGCGCGGTCATCGGCGGTGCGCACCTTCTCCACTGACGGAAAGTGGAAGCCGTCGATGATGCCGTGGGAGGAACGCAGTGCGTCAATGGTAGGCGGTGCGAGGTCCCGGGCATTGCGCTCGATGGTTGTCGTCATGGTATCGGCATCTTCGGCGATGTGCATGGCGGTCCGGGCGGTCTGTATCCTCTCTTCGGGCAAAAAGACGTCGATACTGGTGTTGCCGACCCGGATCACATCCTGATGCCGCAGGACCCGCCGGTTCTCGAGGCGGATGTCATTGACGTAGGTGCCGTTGTGGCTGTTGTTGTCCGAGACCCAATAGCGGTCTTCTTCGCGCTCTACCAGGGAGTGAGAGCGCGAGATCTGGGGGTCGGGCAGGAAGAGTCCAGCCCCCTGGCCTCGGCCAATAGTAAGGGAATCCTCAACATCAACAGTGACGCCTTCATACTGACCATTCTTTACGGTGAGCTTCAGCACTTTCCGCTCCTCCTGACCACAGGTCCGCGCAGCAAGACCCTGATTCATGTATGCCAGTCGTAGGGGATCTTGTCAATTTGGAGCATCTATTGCCCGGTGAGGAGGGCGTGGTGAAGGAGTACATGCTCGCGTGCACGCGTGAAACTGTAGTCAATAGTTGCTCTTTTAACCGCTCGCGCCGGCCCGGGCGCTTCATTAGTCTTCTCTTCAAGTACTTCCCGTTGGCGCCAAAAAAATGGTTGACTTTGCCACTGCCCGAGACGAAAATCCCACGATACGTGTGGATTGATGCGCTCATGCGCGTCGGTCCGGTCATTGACGAGATGTTGTCTGACTTGCGAGGAGTTTCATGAGATTGGCATACAAGGCTGGAATTAGGGGCGTGGTCGGGATTCTTCTCGTCTTTACGCTGCAAGTGCTGCTCTCTTCTTGCGACGCAACGGCGATCCTGTATGTTGACCAGGTCAAGTGGGACAAGCTGCATGTCCTCTCTGCCGTTCCCGTGAAGAAGGAAGCTGGGGACTACGTGCCCGTCTGTCGGAGCACCACGGAAGAGCCCTTCGGGCTGCAATTGAACGTGCTCTTCCAGGGGACCACCAAGAAGGGCGACTCTGGGGAAAGGGATATTTCCATTAAGCCCTTCGACCTGGTGGACAATCAGACCATCGACCCGGCGAAGATCAGCCCCCAGTTGTTTGAGTTGGACATCTCCTGCCTTGAAGGCTACCCGGACGACGACCTCTACCAGTGTTCCAACGCCTTTTCCGGCGGCGATGACCTCTCTATTGACCGAGTCGACTATTTCAACTACCACCAACCAGAGTTGACCAATGGCGAGAAGGTAGCAGTAGCGGTGCTCATGGATATGTCTGGTTCCATGAATGGCCTGATCTTCCCTCGGCATCCCTATAACGAGGACTCCTTCGACGCCATCTCAGACGGCATCCATGACCCTCTGTCGGTGGCCACTGACCCGAAGAACGCCCGCTATGGTGCTCTTGAATCGTTCATCAAGACCTTGAATGATGATGATGCGCTGATCCTCTTTGCCTTCAACGAAAGTGGCGTCGATGTTATTTGCGAGATTTCCGGAAAGTCCGGGGCTGATAAAGAAACGAAGCTGAAGGATTGCTTCAGCACGAACCGGAGCCTCCTGCTTGACCCCACCCCCAGCTCACCCAAGAAGGCACTTGATAAGCTGCAGGGCGAGGAGAAGGGGCGCACGCCGCTGTGGTCCACCATCGAAGAGGTTTATCCCTACATGCAGGGCCTGACTGATGAGGCCAAGGACGCGGGCGTCAACAAGTACAAGCTGCGGCATATTCTGGTTATTGGGGATGGTCCGGACACTTGTGCGCCGTCACCTGAGCAGAACCAGTGTACCGGCGGCTGCGCCAGCTTCGCGACCAGCTTCGAAACGGTGCGGGATCTGATCGAGGCTGACCCCATGGCCGACCGCATTCCCATTCACTTCGTGCAGATGGCGGCCAAGGGCTATCCTGACCGGGATCCCCGGCAGCAGGAAATCGCCTGCCTCACCGGTGGTCACCACAACTTCGTCAACACCCTGGATATCCCCAGCGGCGTGCTACAGGATGTCCTGACTCAGACCATCAACCGGATCCGTTACACCTTCCGCGGTTACTGGCGCTTTGAGGTGCCCCTGGGTACCGTCAAGAAGGCCAATGAGCCGCCTCGGGGCTGGCTTTACGGACTCACGGGCGGCGGCAAGGTTTTGCGCGGCCCGGAGGGCGTGCTGGTCAAGAACGAGAGCAACTTCATCTTCAAGGTCAACGACGATGCGGTGGCGGGCAGCAACAACGCCGACAAGCGCATCTCCTTCCGCAAGGAGTGCGACCCCGATGCCGCCTCGGTCTGCCCCGGCAGCGAGACCTTTAACGAGTGCTCCTCCCGGGAGTGGTGGTGTGATGCCCAGACACTCACCTGCTTGAGCGCCAATGCCTGGACGCCCAACGGCGACAAGTCGACCTGCAAGCCGCAGGATGTCTACATTTCGTTGGAGACCCGGGTTAAGTTGGGCGACAATACCGAAGGGCAGAACAACCTCTTCAAGATTGAGGA
>CALGBT010000033.1 GCA_937884235.1 uncultured Pseudomonadota bacterium | reverse complement strand
GCTCTGAAGAACGCAATCCTGTACCTGCACTGCCAGGCCTGAGGTTGTTGCCAGAGCCACGCTGTCACCACCACCACCACCACCGCCGCCGCCGCCACCGCCGCCCTTTCCACCAGCGCCGCCGTCACCGCCCTTGCCCGATTTGCTAAGGCCATTGCCGCCAATTCCACCCTTGCCACCCGGTGCACCATTGCCGCCGGCTCCGGCGGTCCCTCCCGGGCCGCCCTTGCCGGCCTTCACAACGCTCTTTGTGAGAATCCCTGACGCAACGTGAAAGAGGACGCCCACCGAGCTGCCGCCACCGGCTCCCCCTTTGCCGCCGCTGCCAGCGCTACCACCACTCCCACCGCCACCGCCGCCGCCACCCAGTTGTTCGCATTCAAACCATGAGTCATAGTTGTCCCCGCGGCCACCACCGCCACCGCCACAGCCGTCCGCGCCGTAGCCGCCATTCCCCCCGGTGCCGCCGGTCAGCCCAGCCGCGGTGAGGGCCTGGGCAACTGAGCCAGAGGTTCCGCCAAGGCCGCCGAGGCCACTGACTCCAGCCCCCCCGGCCTGGCCATCCCCGGCCTCCTCGGGTCCCTTTTTGCCGGGGGCTCCTCCCTTAGAGGGCCCCCACATCCGATAGCAGCAGGAGGGTTCGCCATACAGCGAACCGCTCCATCCCGACTCGGCCAGCACCGCCGCACTCCAGCCAGTGGGAGCCATCACCGCCTTGCCCTGTCCGTAACCGCCACACGAATGCTCCGTGGGCCCTTCACCGCCATCGGCGTAGCTCTGGCAACCACCGCTGCCGCAAAGGGGGCTAACGTTGCAGCCTTTGCTCCCATTCTCCCCGAGGGAGCCGGGCTTTCCCCACAGGCCCGGGCCGCCGGGGCTGCCCGACGAACCGGCCCCGGCAGTGACCTCAAGGTCTGCGAGCAAGGCCTGCTGCAATCCGCTCACCACAATGCCAATGGAGCTCTTGCCGGGTCCCACCGCAGCAGTTGCCTGCACGGCCAGTCTTCCGAGGCTGGCCTCTCCACCACTGCCCTTCAGGGTGATCCCCACATTGCCGCCGATGACGGCGCTGCGCACCCCGGGGGCCACGCCATAGCTGCCAGAGACATAGCCGCCCCAGACGTGCACACCCGGGGGGACCACGAGGCCATCTTCCACATAGGTTCCCTGGACCACGATTACGCAATTCCTGGACGGGTCGGCGGCCACCTCCCCCAACCCTCCATAGAGAGTTGCCTTGGGAGCATCTGGGGTTCCCGGTTGGTAGTCATGCCCAGCTTCGCCATCAACGAAGACACATGCCAGAACCGACCCATCTATCCCGTCACAGTTCGTATCTTCCGCAGCCAGGTCCGGCAGGTCGCCGGATGCCGGGCTGATAGCAGCATCGTCGTCAGCGCAGTCCCCTCCCCCCATGGGGCAGGCCCCGCACCCTGGACCGACCTGCTCACCGGCACAGAAACCATCACCGTCCAGGTCCAGGCCGCCATCCACCAGACCATCACAATCGTTGTCGAGATTATCGCACAGTTCCACGGCCCCAGGATGGACGAGTCCGTCAAGGTCATCGCAATCGTGGAATCCGTGCGGGCAATGCGCCTGCTGGAAGTTGACCACGCAAAGAGCTGCGGCGAGGCCGGTCATTCCCGCACATCCGGCCAACTTGTCGGGCGTTTCCCCCGGACAATACCCGTCGCCGTCGAGGTCACAACCATCGTCAACCACGCCATCACAGTTGTCATCCATGGCATTGCATCCATCCGCTGCCCCGGGATGAATCGTCGGGTCGCCATCATTGCAGTCCAGCGCTCCTTCCTGGCAGACCTTTCCCGGCCCCCAAGCAACCGCGGGCTGACCACAGTAGCCGTCACCGTCCTGGTCGCAGTCTTCGTCAGGGACACCGTTGCAGTCGTTGTCCAGACCATCACAAGACTCTACTGCCTGAGGATGCACCAATGGCTCGTGGTCATTGCAATCCACCTGCGACGAGATGCACGGAAACCCTGCCCCCCAAAGCAGGGGAGTGGTATTGCAGTAGCCATCTCCGTCCTGATCGCAGGCCTCATCGGCAACACCATTGCAGTTGTTGTCCAGCCCATCGCAAAGCTCGACGGCACCGGGATGGATCAGGCTGCTGCCATCATCGCAGTCGAGGTCGTTGGCCACCGCCCCGGGAAGCGCGTGACACGAGCACGGTCCAACCTGGGAACCATATCCGTCACCGTCGGTATCGAAGTGGAGCTTGGTGCAGCCAGCCGCCGCCCCCTCGTCAACCTCGCCGTCACAGTCATTGTCCAGGCCGTCGCAGGCCTCTGGCGTCGGGGCCGTGCCGGCGCAATGCGGGGCACCGGATTGGCAGGTCCAACTTCCCGGACAACTCCCCGCCTCGTTGACCAATTCGCATGGCCCCGACTGCCACGCCTCGTCGTACTCCCCGTCACAGTCATTGTCGAGGCCATCGCAAACATCCAAAAACGGCACCTGAGCGGAACAAGCAGTCAGTCCCGATTCGAGACATGTGCGCACACCAGCGCAGGTCCCTTCACCATTGCTGACCTCGCAGTTGGTTCCATATCCGTAGTTGTCGCCCCAGGCCAGGCAGTCACAGTCCGGAGGCGGACGACAGAGACCAGCCGCCGTGCAGGCATGGGTGGCCGGGCAGTCCCCCGGCACCTCGCAAGAGATAGTACAGAAGCTCCCTGCGCCGTCCAACGCGGCGGCGCAGATCACCTCCCGATCTCCCTCGAAGCGGGCGCAGGAGAGGTCTGCGGTGCAGGGGCGGCAGAAGGGGATGTCCGCTGGCAAGCAGAGATGAATCACGTCAGGTGCTGCGGCCAGCCAGGGCCGACAGCTAGTGCCTTCGGGGCAGTCACCATCGCAGAGCTGGGCGCAGGTATTCGTCTGGTGCAGACAGAGCCCACTTTCGCAATCCTCCGGCCCCACACAGGGGATGGCCGCCTGCGGGTCAGAACTGGAGGGCGCGGAACCAGCCGCATCGTCGAGGGACGCGTCCTCCGGCCAGACATCGACCAATGGGTAAGTAGAGTAGCCCGAGCCATCTGCAGGCGTTTGGCCACAGCCACTCAAAAAGAGCATCAAAGAGACTCCCGCCAAGAACTGTCGTTTCATTGCAACCTCCTCGCCCCGACAACCGGGGTCCTGTCACCCCTTTATTTCGGGAGGAGGAGGGGTAAAAGCACAAAATTTCGGATATCACAAATGATTTCAGGGGCTTACGTAATAGGGGCCGGGCCACGCCGAGAAACGGCGGACAACCCTGTCTAAAATGTCTTTCTTTCTAACTGGTTAGAGCTTCTTGAGTTCCACCCTGAATTGGCCTCTGAGCTCCTGGAGAAACCATTTGAGGACCTTCTCGAACTTCTCGTCTTCAATGCGCGCCCGCACCCGGTCCTTCAGATCCTTGACCTGTTCATCGTCGTCGACGCAACCGAGTCGGGAGGAGACAACCCGCAAAATCCGGATCCCGTCTTTGATGATGAAAGGATCGGAATAGGAACCTGCAGGCTGCGTTACCAGGGCATCGAAGGCCTGCTGAAAGGCGGGGTCGAAGGACATGGTCTCATCAATCTCACCAAGACTACCGGCCACCGGTGCAACCTCTCCGGCGCGGCAGACGCCCGGGGCATCAGCCAGAGTCATCTTGCCGGCCCTTAGGCCCAGGACGCAGCGATAAGCGCCTTCAAAAGCGGTCATCACCTCACTCACCGAGACCGCCGTTGCCACTGCAAAGTGGAGTTGCTCCAACTCGTGGTGGCGCACGGCGGCGCCCCCGCATGGGGACCCACCTACTGATTTTCCCGCATAGCGCTCGGCGAAAGCCTTGTCGAGGTCTTCGTCGGAGATCTCGGCCCGGGGACGCACTCGCCCGAAGACAAGGCGCTGCCTGAGCAGTTCCTCTTCCATCTGACGCTCATACTCCTCTGCCGACCCGAAGCCCTGCCCTTCGAGGAAGGTTTCAAGGCGCGCCCGGTCGTTCTGGAAGCCCTCCCGCAGCTTGTCCATGCGGTGACGGACCTCCTCAGCCACGCTCATCCCCTCGGCGCGGGCAGAGAGGAGAATCAGCTGGTTATCCACAAGATTGTCCCGGGTCTCACTCTGGAGCTGCGCAAACTCCTTCTCGACCTCAGCCTGGGGCAACCCCGCAGCCGTCTTGGCCTTCAGCAAAGCCGCCGGGAAAGCCAGAGCCTGGACCAACTCGGAGCGAGTGACGACGTGGTCGCCCACCACTGCGATGATACCGTCGAGCAGTTCACCGGTGGACTGCTCAGGTACCTGAGCCAGAGTCGCAGCTGGGGCCAGCACAAAGGCACCGACGGCCAGTAGGGTGAGAAGCTGTTTACGTATGATGCTGGGTACATTCATCTGCATGTCCACCGGCTATTTGGGTTCGGCCCTGGGGGGCGCTTGGGGGTCAACTTCCTTACGAATACTCTCCATCCGCGCCTTCATCTGCGTACCATCCGGCAGAGTCTCAACCTGCACCTCGTCAAGGAGCCGGGATTCGATATGCCACTGCTCAAAATCGACGAGGTTATCCATGAACTCATTGCGCAGGGCATCCTTGCGCTCCCGTGAGAGGGCCTCGCGGATACTCTCTCGCACTTCGTCCAGGCTCTGGTTCACTTCATCTCGCCGGTTGGTGACCAGGAGGATGTGGAAACCGGCATCACCGGTGACGACATTGCTCACCTGATTCACGGCCTGAATGGCGAAGGCTGCCTGCGCTACCCGGGCATCCAGCGCCGGTGCGGCTTCCCGCGTCCCATCTGCGGCGAAAAAGAGGAGGTCCCCGCCCCGCTCACTGGTCGCCACGTCTTCGCTGTACTTGCGGACAAACTCGCGAAAGACCTTCCGGGTACTGTTGCCGGGCACGGCAATCTCCTTCTTCAACTCCTTGAGGATCCGTCCCGCAGCTGCCTCCTCAGCAATGAGAATGTGGCTGGCACGCACCCGGGCCGGCTTCTTGTAGCGTCGAATCTGCTCCTGGTACCGAGCCTCCACCGCAGCATCGTCAATGACAACATCCGCGCCCTCGCCAAACCGCTGCTGGAGGAACTTCTTGACCATCTCGGTCTTCATGGCGAGGAGGACATCCGGGTCTTTGTCAAGGCCATCCTCAACCGCCCGAGCAGCTAGAGTGTTGAACTTGATAAGATTGCGCAACATCTCCTGCTTCTTCTCAAGACTGGTGTACTCACGGCGTTGCGGTGGGGGAAGTCGGCGCACGTAGCTCTCAAACTCGGCGGTTTGGATGCGCTGTTCACCGGACCAGGCAACCACCGCCTCAGAGCCGTCCGGGGCATCGGGAGACAACAACTCTTCCCGCTTGCGGCGGGCCGACTCGGCTTCCGAAGGGGGGGCCTCCTGGGGGACCTGAACGTCTGCCTCGGGCGTCGTCTCGGCTACGGCCGCAGGCGTCGCCACACTTCCGGGAACGGGAGTCCCTGCAACAGCCGGCTCTTTGACTTGTTGCGCCGGTGGGGGTGCGGGGGTCGGTTCGCCGCAGCCTGCGAACAGGAGGGCCAACGCAATTGCCATCTTCAGCATCTTCATCTTCCGGTGTTCCTCCTCACTACGCTAGGGCTGGCGCAGCGCCGCCACATGGTCTTCCCAGACCTGGGCACGCCTTGACTCCAGCAGGGCGGCCTTGGCCGCGGTTTTTAGCTCCTTCAGTGACCTCTCCGGGGCACCGGTTCGCAGCGAATCTCCATGTTCCCCAAGATAGCCATCTACGTCCTCATCCGAAAAATCCGAGACCTTTACGGCTGCTGCCAGATAGACCTGTTTGTAACGGTCGGCCAGTTCCTCTTCCACCACATAGCGGACGTAGGGGTCATGACCAAAACCTCGCTCAAGACTCTGCGCCGAGAGCAGCAGAAAGAGGGCATAATTCTGCATGAAGACCCGCACCTGCTCTGCGCTGGAGTAATAGAAGCGCTGGTAGGGGGGCAGCTCCTTGAGCGCCTTCTCCACCTCTCCGGCGGTAAGGTCATACCCGACAATGCGGGCCACCACCGTCGCCGCCAGTTGGTCGCTGTCGGCTCCCTCCATCTCTGCCAGTCCCTGCTCGCCAATGCGATACTTGTGCGTCTCCAGGCGCTCGGGCTTGAGCAAGAGAACGTAGGCAAGCCCCCCCCCGATGAGCAGAGCGCTGAGAAGGGCGACCGAAATGGAGTATCTGCTGCTCATCCGTCTCTCCTGCGTCTACACGCGGAGCAATCCGTATTACAACGGGGGGCTGATGTCAATGTCCGGTAGCGGCAACCACATGGTGAAGCGCGCCCCGCCGCAGGGTGAATCATCGACGTCCAGGGAGCCGCCGTTGCGATCCATCAACTCATGACTGATTGAGAGCCCCAGGCCGGTTCCAGAGTCATTGGTTGTGAAGAAAGGCTCGAAGATCCGAGGCCGTAGCTCCACGGGCACCCCCGGTCCGTTATCATCAACCACGACAACGACCGCGTCCTCCCGGACCTCGGTGGTAACACTCACTCGACCACCGTCCCCCAGGGATGCGACGGCTTCCAGCGCATTGGCAAAGAGATTCATCAGGACCTGACTGACCTCCCCGGGCACCACGTTCACTTCGGGCAGCACGCCGGCAACGCATTCCACTGTCGTCCTGGCAGCATCCACCCGATGCTGGAGTAGAAGCCACGTTGCGCTGATGGCGCGATTCAGATCCGTGGGCTTCGAGACCTGCTCTCCGGCCCGGGAGAAAGTCCCCATGGAGGCAATCAGGTCCACGGTCCGGCGCGCCGCATGGGCAACCACCCGACCGGCCTTGGTGAGACGCTGCAAGCGCTCCTCGGCAACCGCTCCGTGCAAGCCCTCCAGGGCCTGCTGCAGAGGCCCTACCGTATTGAGAATGGCATTGACGGGGTTGTTCAGTTCATGGGCGAGGCCGGTCATCAGTCGCCCCAGTGAAGCCATCTTCTCGGCGTGTACCAGGTGACTCTGCGTCTGCTTGAGTTGCTCCAGAGCACCCCTGAGTTCGCAATTCGCCTCCTCCAGCCGCACAGTGCGGTCCTGGACCTTCTCCTCCAAGGTCAGATTGAGAGCCTGGATGGTCTCAACCATCTCTTCCAGACCCAGCCGCATGGCCTCCGCAGATTGCGCCAACTGTCCGATCTCGTCCGTGGAAGTGAGCCCCACGGGCGCCTTGAGATCCCCCCGGGCAATGCGGGCGAGTTGCCGACGCAGGGCATCGATGGGGGTCGTCAAACTACGCGCCACCTGGGCCGCCAGATACGCAGAAAAGACAAAGAGCAACGTGTAGAAAAAGAGCGAAACCAGTAAGACACGACGGGTCCATTCCGGCCTTGGAAGCAGCAACGCCAACTGGGGTCCATCTCCGCCATCCCCCAACGCGATGCGGGCCCCCTCTAGATCAACCGCAGGAAGGCTCAGCGGACCTGGCTGCGCCCTTCGCAGATGCTCTTTGAGCTCCGCGTCCAGAGGCAACCCGAGGTAGCAGGCAAGGCTATCGTCGAGCCCGTAGACCACTCCACCTTCGGGAACCAGTGGTGCCAGTGCCACACACGGGTCATCTGGCTGGGCCGCCAGGACCGCGGTAGCGGCCCGCGCAAACTCATCACTCTTCTGCTCCACATAGAAAGCAACAATTTCTCGTTGCAGCGCAAAGACCACCGTCAGACCAAAGGCCGAAGAGAAGAAGACAATCCCCCCCAACACCAGCGTCAGACGACGCCTTAGAGTTGCGCGCAGCACCACCGTCGTTGACCGCGCCACCTGGGGGTTAGCCAACTGCGGCGTCAAACGCAGGGTGGCACGTACCCGGGCAGCCAGCGCCGTACCTACTCCAGCCAGCCCACATGCCAGAACCGCCAGGAAGCCTCGATCTGGCTGGAATCGATCTCCCAGCCATAACACCGTCCCAACCACGCCGCCAATCACCAGCCAGGACAACAAATGGGTCGCCGCCAGCTGGCCCGGCAGGGCGAAGAGTGGCTCGGGATCACCACGGCCTAGCGCGGCGGCCGCAGCGCGCACCCGCATCCGGCTCCACCAATAGCCCGCCCCCAACACCGGGACACCGACCCCCGCCAACCATACCAGCGGTGACCCTTCACGCCACAATGGAGCCGGGTCAAATGAAGCACTCACCGCCAGGCTCACAGCCATTCCAACCGCGGCTATCCAACCGTAATCGCGCAGCAACGGAGGGTCAGCCGCCCCCTTGGAAGCAGCCTCTTCCGGGGCTCCAGGCCCCACTGGTGCAAACTCTCTCATGGACCTCCACCAACTACGTCTGAGGACCCATTATTCCACGCCTTGACGCGTTTATCACGCCTCCTTTGCACGCTTGACTTTAATGGTGGGCATGCTACATTGGCCCGGTCTAAACTGAGATGGAGGTTTTCGATGGGTGCAATGAGACGAACTCTGGCCTTTGAGCGGCTCACTGCCGCCTGCGTGGCCGTGCTTTTGGCCACGATCGTTGCCTGCGGGCCGATTACCGAAGAGGACCTGCAAAAATGGTCGCAGAACGAAGAAGGCCTCAAGCGGATCACAGAGGTGATGCAGGACCCCGACGTTCCATTCCATGTCAAGGTCGACGCCATCGTCATCCTCGTGGAGAATGGCTGGGCCAACCGCATCCGCGGCATCGTCGCCAAGTATGGCGGACAGAGCAGCGACGAATCGACCAAGCTGGCCTCTGCCGTTTCTGAGAAACTCCTCGAAATCCTCAAGGCCGGTGGTGACCCCGCTCAGGCAGCACGTGATGGTATCTTCCATATCCTCTCCGTCATCGACGATGAGCATCACGACGCGGCGCAAAAGGCCTTGACTGATTGGGCCTTTGCTGGCGTGACCGGCGATAAGACGTTGGAAGAAATCTGGGAGCTGGTGAGCAACAAGATCGCCCTGAATCAGGTGCGGGACCTGGGTCACTACGCCGTGCCCTACGCACTCATCATGATTGAGAAGAGGGTTGAATCAGAAGCCTGGCCCATCATGAGTTGGGTAGAATTCATCTTCTCCTTCTACAACCCCGAAGACAAGGACCCCGAGGCCAAGAAACTGGCAATCCAGTACAAGGTTGATGCCCTCGAAGCCCTCAAGCGACACCACCTGGCCGTCTTCAAGAAGATGGATTCCGACCCCGAGCTCTTCTTTGACCCCAATGACATCCTCATCGTCGAGAAGTTCGATATGGCCGAGACCGTGGCCTATATGCTCGAACTGGCCCTGCACCCGAAGGTCGATGCCGCGACTCAGTATGAAGCCCTGATCATCGGCGAAAAGATGTTTGACACCCTGGTCCCCGAGAAAGACTACGATAAGTTCTCGGACAAAATGACCGGGGCCATCCTCAATAAGATCCCGCAGATCCGTGACCGCACAGGGATGAGCCGCCTCAAGCAGGCCCAGATCGTCCTCGACAAATCGCAGATCCAGGGACTCAAGGATGTCGCCCTCGTGGTGGAGAAAGAGGACCAGGACGGGAAGAAACAGACCAAGTTCAAGCCCTACATCTCGGCCAAGGGCTACCACCCCGGAAAGTTCATCTTCGGCATCACCAAGGACTACCTCGAACCACTGGTTGAAAAGGAGCAGAACACGCTCCTCGCCGAATGGGAAGCACGCTGGACCAAGGAGCAGGAGGCAGCCAAGGTCGCAGCTGCGGCCAAGGCCGCAGCCGCTGCAGCAGCAGCCAAGGCCCCCGGGGATACTAAGGTGGCGGAAGCCTTGCCGGCAGCCACGGAAGAGGCTCCTGCGGAGAAACCGGACTTCACCCTCGAGGCCGGCTTCATCACTGAACTCGAAGTTCACATTGACAAGGCAGTCACGCCTCTGGTTGAAGATTGGCTGACGTCGAATCTGCTGCTCAAGCGCACCTTCGGATTGGCGGGACTCAAGTACCTGGCAACTCCCAAGGCCAAGAAACTCCTCGAAGGTCTCGTCGCTGACAAAACCGACATCTCGGCATTCCTCGGCGACGGAGTTAGCATCGGCTCGCTGGCTGCCAATGGCGTCAAGGGCATTGAGATGTCCAAGGAACTGCAGCAGCTCAAGCTGGACGCGATTCGCGACAAACTCCTCTCCCCCGGCGAAGTCGAGCGCTTGCGAGAGCGCATGCTGGCCGACCTGGGCATCACCGCACCTGAACTGGAGACGAAGTATCGCGAGGAACTCAAGAAGCGGCAGGAGCGCTACATCGAGCAGAAGGCCAAGCTCGCCAAATTGGTAGCCAGCTATCAGAAAGCTATCCGCCGACTCTGCCTGGCCCAGATCACCGAGTACCCAGCGGCCGACCAGAAGGCTGAACTCGAGAAGTACGTTGCGAACACAGCCATCTCCTGTCGCAAGGAAGCCGAAGAGCGCCTCAAGAAGAAGAAACTCGATTTCTTCGGATTCACTGAAGATGCCTACCGTTCAGCCGTCATCCTCGGCCTCATGAAGAAGGAGATTGCTCGCAAGTACGTTATCAAGGCCAAGGCTCGCGCCTATCTCAAGGCCGCCGTCGAGCAAGGGCTCCAGGATAGTAGGGTCCAGAAGGACCTGGGACGCGTGACCGCATGGGTTGTCACCGACCGGAAACTTCGGGACATCGTCGACAAATTCGTTGAGATTGCCCTGGGAATGGCCAAGGAAGACCACGAGAAGTCCAATGGCAAGCGCGGCATCTCCCCCGAAGATATCAAGGAGTACGAGGAGTACCTGGAACGGCCCGTGGACTACGTCATGGCCAATATCCTTGTCCTGCAGGGCAAGCTCGAATGGAACGAGGCCGACGAACAGACCCAAAAGTGGAACGCCCACTCCCTCTTTGAGAATGGCGCAGCTGCGGCCTTTGCCCCTGCCGTCTACTTCGACAAGGAGACTGAACTGGTCGATTTCCTGATGGAAAATTACGATGACCTCTGGTACGTGCTGCAGGACCTATCCTCCAACGGCCCCGAGGCCACCAGAGACGGCTGGGGAATGCCTGAGGAGAACTTCGCTCACTACAAGAAACTGCACACCAAGATGGCAGCTCTGAATGCTACGATCCTGGCAACCGCCGTGACGGAAGGACGCTTGACCCAGGCCCAGGCAGATGTAGTCGCAAAAATCTACCCGGCGCTTGAAGCTATCTCCGGCGCGATGGTCGCCGAGTTCGAGAAAGTACGGGCCGTACGCCTGAAAGAGGAAGAGAAGGCGCGCCTGGAAGCGGAAGCCAAGGCGGCCGAAGAAGCTGCCAAAGCCGCAGCCGAAACTGGTGAAGCAGCTCCAGCAGCCAAGGAAGCAGCTCCAGCAGCCAAGGAAGCAGCTCCAGCAGCAGCCAAGGAAGCAGCTCCAGCAGCAGCCAAGGAAGCAGCTCCAGCAGCCGAGGAAGCAGTTCCAGCTGCCAAGGAAGCGGCCCCGGCAGCAGCCCCAGCAGCAGCCCCAGCAGCCAAGGAAGCAGCGAAGTAATACCACAGGCCCCACCCGGGAGG
>CALGBT010000032.1 GCA_937884235.1 uncultured Pseudomonadota bacterium | reverse complement strand
CGGCGTCCAGCCCAACCTAGTGTAATAACAGCTCTATCTGGCGGCGCGTCCGCTGTTTTTGTCGTTGCACTCTCGGGCTCATCATTGCCTCCCGTTAGGTTCCTGCCCGACAGTAGGCGGCACGGACGAAAAGCCCAGTGCTTGGTGGGGTCGATCTAATGTTGAGAAGGGGCAAGGTGACTATCACCCATGACTGATGACTTCAATTTGACCCTTTCAAACGCTGGCCAGATTTCGGGGAGCGATGTTCTCTTCAGACTGTGTTGATAATTATTGACCAAGGTCAAGGAATGGCCTGAGAAAGTGGCATAACATAACGCACTTGCGATACACGGCCTTGGAGGTGCGGATGTCTCCCCAGCGTGCACAAGAACCTGAGATACTCTTTGAGCGCTCGGTGGTGAAGGTGCCCAACAGGCAGTACTGGAAGGAGCAGGTGAAGTGCCAGCACGCCTGTCCGGTGCACACTGACGCGCGAGGTTATGTCAGGGCCATCGCCGCGGGTGACGACGAACTCGCCTGGCTTATTGCTCGTGGCCCGAACCCCCTCGCATCAATTTGCGGGCGGGTTTGCGGAGCCCCCTGTGAAGTGGCTTGCCGCCGTGGCAGCATTGACCGGCCAATCGCAATCCGCGCCCTCAAGCGCTTTGTCTGTGAACAGCACGGTCCTGAGAGCGGCATCGACCCCCATGAATTTGTTTCGGCCTTCACCGACCTTGTGAAGCGACGAAGCCCGGCTGCGTGCTCCAACCGGGATGAGCTTCTCCCCTTGCTCCAGAGCCTGCAAAGCGGCGACGTTCCCAGGGTTGTTGAGACCTCAGTCGGGATCGTCGGCAGCGGGCCTGCAGGACTGGCGGCGGCCCACGACCTGGCGCTACTCGGTTTCGATGTCACCCTCTATGAAATGGAACCAGTGCTTGCAGGGATGCTCGCGGTGGGCGTTCCCCAGTACCGCCTTCCTCGGGATCTGATTCGCGCCGAAGTTGCGGTTATCGAAGCTTTGGGGGTCACGGCGGTCACGAACTGCCAGATCGGCAAAGACCTGTCGCTTCCGGAACTGCGAGCCCGCCACGATCGCATCGTGCTGGCAGTGGGGGCCAAGCAATCCCGGCGCCTGACCGTGCCTGGAGCCGATGCCAAGGGCGTGCTGGGTGGCGTTGAATTCCTCCGAGAAGTTGCCCTTGGGATACCGGTCTCCCTGGGGCGTCGGGTGGTCGTCATCGGGGGCGGTAATGTAGCCTACGATGTCGGGCGCTCGGTCTTGCGTCAGATCGCTTCAGATGCTGCGCGCACAGCACAGCGAGTATCCCAAGAAGCCATGGTAGTACTTACTTCACTGGAATCTCTAGATGAGATGCCCGCAGACGACGTTGAGATAATCGAAGGCGACGAAGAGGGCATCATCCGCCGAAACGGCCTGGGGCCCACGGAGATCCTCGTTGGAGACGAAGGAGAGGTGCGGGGTGTCGGTTTTCAGAGATGCCTGCGAGTCTTCGACGAAGAGGGACGCTTCGCTCCCCTCTTCGACTCAGAACAGGCTGAGGTTATCGAGTGTGATACGGTGTTGGTGGCCATTGGCCAGGCCGTGGACCTGACCTTTGTCGATGCTGAACGGGACGGCCTTGAACTCACCACACGCGGCTATGTGGCCTGCGACGCTGATAGTGGGCGCACGAGCGCCCCCGACCTCTTTATTGCGGGCGACCTGGCTTACGGCACCAAGCTGCTTATTCACGCGGTTGCGTCGGGAAAGGCAGTAGCCCGGGCGGTTTACGAGAGCGTCACCGGGCGCGCCATCAGATACACGGACGTGGAGCTCCACCTTGGCCAGTGGGATTACGAGCGCGAGCCCGATTACGAGTCCCGGCAGAGGATCCAGCCCCCGATTCTCGACCCTGCCCAGCGGCTTGCCGGGCAAGACGCTGAAGTCGAAGGGGTCTTTCCTGCTGTCGCTGCCCGGCAGGAGGCAGAACGCTGCCTTGACTGCGGCATCAACACTATCTTTGATGGTCAACGGTGCGTCCTTTGCGGTGGCTGTGTGGAGGTCTGCCCTGAACTCTGCCTGCGCATCGTTTCAGTACCCCGTTTGGCCTGCGACGAAGCGTCCGACTCGGTGATTGAACCGCGCCTGGGTGGCGTTGCCGCTAGCGAAGCCTCAGCCATCCTCAAAGACGAAACCCGTTGCATCCGCTGCGCGGCTTGTGCGCTTCGCTGCCCGGTGGGTGCGATCACCATGGAACGCTTTCTCTTCGAAGAGGTGCCGTCATGTCAGATCGACTAAAGCCCGAGCCCGTTTCCCGCCGTGATTTCCTCGGCACTGCTGGTCTCTTGGCCTCAGGGGTAGCGCTGCTGGGGTCCGCAGTTGCGGCCATGCGCCTGCCGCGGCCTCGCGCCTTGCCGGAGCAAGGCCGTGCATTTCGTATCGGGCGTCCTGAGGAGTTCCCTTCCGGCACCTCAGAAATCGTCCCGGGCCGCAACGTGCTCGTGCTATCGGGCCCCAAGGGGATCGCTGCGATCTCCCTGGTCTGCACTCACCTGGGCTGTATCGTGAGCCCCGCTTCTGGCGGCTTCTCGTGCCCATGCCACGGCTCACGCTTTGACCAGCTGGGCGGGGTGACGCAAGGCCCGGCGCCGCGCGCTTTGCCCTGGCTCGCAGTCCGCAAGGCACCCAACGGGATGCTCGTGGTTGACGGTTCTCAAGAGGTCCCCCCCGGGACCTTTCACGTGGCGTAAGGAGGTTGGACCATGAAGAGAGGCCTAGCTGCCTTTGCCGCCAATCTGCGCAACCTTCCCGCAACGGTTCGCCAGTCGGTCATCCGTCGCGGCAGTTCCGGGTCGGCGCGCAACAGTTCTCTGGCCGTCTTTGGGAACGTCTTCCTGCACCTCCACGCAACGCGGATTCACCGGCGGACCTTGCGTTTCACCGCAACCATGGGTCTCGGCATGATTGCTGCCAGCGCATTCGGTATCCTCTGCGTTACCGGCCTCCTGCTCATGGTCTACTACAAGCCATCCACAGACCTGGCCTACGACAGCATCAAGGATATCGTCACGGTAGTTCCTTCCGGGCGTTTCGTGCGCAACATCCACCGATTCGCGGCCCATATCATGGTGGCTGCTGTCCTGCTCCACATGGCGCGGGTGTTCTTCGCCGGTGCGTACAAGCGCGGCCGGGAGTTCAACTGGGTAGTAGGCATCGTGCTACTCATCCTCACCCTCGGCCTCTCTTTCACCGGCTACCTCCTGCCCTGGGACCAACTGGGCTACTGGGCCATTACCGTAGGTTCCAACATAGCAGCTTCCCCGCGAGAGCTTACCGATGCGCTGGGTATCACAGGCTGGTTCGACCCCGGCGGCTTCCAGAAGGAACTTCTTCTGGGGGCTAGCGAGGTTGGTCAGGAGGCCCTCACCCGGTTCTATCTGCTGCACGTCGTAGTGTTACCGGTGGCTATGGTAGCGTTGCTGGCAGTACACTTCTGGCGAGTACGCAAGGACGGTGGTCTGGCCCGGCCAGACGAGATTCGCACCCGATCCGGTGAAGGTGCTCCGGCCACAGATTCCCTTCCCACGGCCCCTGCTGAGGCCCCGCACAAGACTTACGGCCTCATGTGCGTTGTCGCCGACCGGCGACCGGCCACCGATCTCGACCCGGTGGATACGGTGCCGAGTTGGCCATTTCTGCTGCGAGCCGAGTTGCTGGTGTTTATGGTCACGTTTTTTGCGTGCGTTGCACTGAGCCTCTTCTGGGACGCACCTCTCAAGACCCTGGCTAACGCCGCCATCCCTGAGAATCCGGCTAAGGCACCGTGGTATTTCCTGGGGCTCCAGGAGCTCGTCTCATACTCCGCACTCATGGGAGGCCTGGTGGTACCTGCCCTCTCCATGCTGGGATTAGGGCTGATCCCCTACCTTGACCGTGAGACCGCGGATGCCGGCCATTATTTCGCCGGTCGGCCCGGCCGGCGCATCGCCTGGCTCAGCGCGCTCTTCGCGGCACTCTTCGCAGTCCTGGCAGTGGCAGTGCCAGTGAACTTCGGATGGCTGCGCAACTGGTTCCCTGACATCGACCAACTCGTCATCATCCTAGTCAACCCCGGGACGCTGCTCACCTTCTTTTACGCTGCATGGTCACTCATCGTGCTGTGGCGCTCAGGCTCGACCAGGCTCGGCGCCATCGCGCTTTTCACCTGCTTCCTCGTCGGCTTCGTCATCCTCACTTACGTAGGCACGTCGCTGAGAGGACCAAACTGGGATTTCTACTGGAGCCAGGCTGATTGGCCTGTGCATTGAGGAGGGTGAATGTCTACCGAAGACGATCCGCGC
The DNA here is from genome assembly GCA_937884235.1 of uncultured Pseudomonadota bacterium. Taxonomy (GTDB): domain Bacteria; phylum Myxococcota_A; class UBA9042; order CAIXZC01; family CAIXZC01; genus CALGBT01. Next base: position 7,126 of record CALGBT010000032.1, on the reverse strand, counting down.
ATGCGACTCGCTGAGGATGCTCGGCAAGAGGTGGCTCGAATCGACCGCCGCATAAGCATTGCACTCCTCATCACTGCGTTGCTTACCCTCGCAGGTCTCTTCGCAGGCGCCCTGCAGGAGAATATCCTGCCCCAATGGAGCCTCGTCCAGGAGCAGTACCTCCAACTGCTTGAAGAGAAGGCCACAGACGATTGGGGTAAACAAGTGGCTGATCGCTTTGCGTTGCAGGTCTCACAGGTGGTAGTCCCCGCACTCGGAATTACTGATCGCTGCGTTTCCTGCCATAACGGCCTCGACGACCCCCGAATGACGGATGTGGACCAACCGCATTCCAGCCACCCCGGGCACTATCTTGAATGGCATGAGGCAAGCCGTTTCGGCTGCACTATCTGTCATCGGGGACAGGGAAGGGCCCTCACCTTCGAGGAAGCCAAGGGAATCTCCGACGACTGGGACCAACCTCTGCTTCCCCCCGCCCTGACCCAGTCGGGCTGTGGTCTATGCCACAGTGCGGACGAAGTCCGCGGCCAGGGCGGCGAGCTTTACGCTCAGGGCCGAGACCTCTTCACCAGACGCGGTTGCCAGTCCTGTCACAAGCTGGCTGGACGGGGCGGTATTGCTGGCCCGGCGCTCGATGCAGAGGGGAGCAAATCCAGGGAGGCACTAACCTTTGCAAACGTCAAGGGTCCACATACTCTCGCCCAGTTCCTTGCGGAGCACTTCGATGACCCCCAGGGTGTCGTCCCCGGCAGCGAGATGAAACCGCCGCAGTTGACTTTGCACGAAAACCTTGCCCTGACTATCTATATGCTCTCCCTACAAGATCGGAGCATCCCCGCCAGCTACCTCTCTCCCGGAACACACCTTGAACTCGCCGAAGAGCGGCTGCCGGGGAATGAGAGCGGAGCAGAGCTCTTTAGCCGTTACTGCGGGGTCTGCCATGACACCGGCCGCTACGGTCGCTATGACGACTTCTTCAAGCTCTTCATCCCGGCCATTCGCGGTAAGGGGCTGCTGAGCCTCGCCTCTTCGGACTATCTGGCCGAGAATATTCGTCGCGGCCGTCCCGGAACCCGGATGCCACCGTGGGGCGAGGCTTCTGGAGGGCTTACCGACGTGGAGATCGCTCGCCTCGTGACCTTCATTCGCAGCGAGGTGCAGCCACCCGAGACGGCAGCCGCTAAGAAGCTCATGGAACGGACCCTCGACCCGGACTTGACTTTGCGCGGTGACGCGCTGAGAGGCGGTGCGATCTACGCCCGCCACTGTACCGGCTGCCACGGTGAGGAAGGACGCGGCACCATCGCACCAGCCATCGCCAACCCGGTCTTCCAGGAAACCGCCAGCGACGGATTTCTGTACGCCACTATTGCTCTCGGTCGGCCCGACACGGCCATGCCGAACTTCCTGGGTGTGCAGGGAATGGGCCTAGTAGATGGCGACGTCAGAGACCTCATCGCGTATCTCCGCAGCCTCGCCCAGGGAGGAACATTATGAGCCGAAAGAAAGCTCCGCCACAGCAACCAGGTGAAAAGCTAGTCATCTCCAGAAGACAACTGCTGAAGTTGTGCGGACTTGGTCTCTCCAGTCTGGCAGGATGCCGGAGCCGCCATGAAGAAGCGGCCCTGGAGGAGTTTGAGGTTGTCGACTTCGACCCTCTCCACAAGTACCCTTACCGGGGTTGGGAAGCGCTCTACCGCAAGCAGTTCTCGTGGGACCGGGTGGTGCGCTCCACCCACTCGGCCAATTGCACCGGGTCCTGCTCCTGGAAGGTCTTCGTCAAGGACGGCATAATGGTCCGGGAGGAACAGGCCGCCGACTACCCGGCCATCTCTGACGACCTGCCGGACTACAACCCCAGGGGTTGCCAGAAGGGCGCTTGTTTCGTCGAGTACGTGTACGGTGCCCAACGGGTCAAGTATCCCCTGATCCGGGCCGGCGAACGTGGTGACGGCAAGTGGCGACGGGTCTCCTGGGACGAGGCTCTGGATCGAATAGCCGCCAAGCTTGTGGAGAACATCTACGAGCATGGGCCCGACACCAACACGTTCTTCACCGTCATCCCGGCTATGTCCCCGGTAAGTTTCTGCTCGGGCGTCCGCCTCGCCCACCTGATTGGTGGGGTCGCATGTTCGTTCTATGATTGGTATTGCGACTTGCCTCCGGGAGAACCCATCACCTGGGGAGTACAGACCGAGGCCTGTGAGTGCGCAGATTGGTTCAACGCCAAGTACATCGTGCTCTGGGGCAGCAACATTAATGAGACGCGCATTCCCGACGCGCACTTCGCCTGGGAGGCCCGTTACAACGGTGCCCGGGTGGTCTGCATCGCCCCCGAATTCAACGCCTCAGCCGTCCACGCAGATCAGTTCCTCGCCATCCGCCCCGGCACCGATTCCTTGCTTGCCCTGGGAGCCTGTAGGTACATTATCGAGCACGGCCATGTCGCTGAGGAATATGTGCGCCGGCAGACCGACATGCCTCTCCTGGTGCGCCTGGACAACCAGCGCCTCCTCCGGGGCACCGACATCGGGTGGCAGGAGGAAGGTAGCGACGCAGACAAGGTCTTCTTCGCTTTTGATGAAGCTAGCGGCGCCCCGAAGGCCATGCCCGGTACCATGGGGCATCCCTCTAAGACCCTTGACCTCGATGGCTGGAGTCCCGCCCTCGAAGGCACCTTCGCAGTCACCCTCACTGACGGCACCAAGGTGCAGGTGACGACAGTCTTTCAGCAACTCCGTGGCCAACTCATGGATGACCGCTATGGCCTTGACAGGGTCGCGGCAGAGACCGGCCTCACGGCGGCCGACGTCAAGCGCTTCTACCACGACCTGGCAACCCGCAAGCCCGCCATGATCGTCCATGGTGCGGGGACCAACCATTGGTACCACAACGACCTTATCAATCGGGCCATGATGCTCTCCGTAGCTCTCACCGGTAACGTCGGCGTCAACGGCGGAGGCTTCAATCACTATGTCGGCCAGGAGCGGGTCTGGCCAGAGCACGGCCTGAAGAAGCTGGCATTTCCTCGAGGCGGCAAGCACCAGCGCTTCCAGAACACAACCCTCTGGACGTACTGCCACTCCAAGATGGCCGACCCTCACAAAATCAACGGCAAGACCCCCGAGCACTACATTCTCGAGTCGGTACGCAACGGCTGGATGCCGCTCTGGCCTCGCAATGACTGGGACAGCATCACCCCGGAGCAACTCCACGACCTGCCACGCAAGCCGCGAGCCCTTCTTGTCTGGCGGGCCAACTACCTCAACCAGGCCAAGGGCAACGAGGCCATTATCGCATCGCTTTGGAAGGATCTTGACCTCATAGTAGATGTGAATTTCCGCATGGATACTACGGCACTCTACAGTGATATCGTGCTGCCCGCTGCCTCATACTACGAGAAGGCTGACCTCTCCTCCACTGACTGTCACTCCTTCATGCACCCCATCGGGGCAGTGCTCGACCCGCTCTACGAGTCCAAGCCCGACTGGGAGATCTTCGGCCTGCTTGCCAAGGCAATTGCCAAGGAGGTGGAGCGACGCAACCTGCCGCCCTTCCAGGACAAGGAGGTGGGCTGGACTCACGACCTGCGCACCGCGTACGACGAGTGGTCAGACAACGGCAAACTGACCACCGGCGAAGACGCGGCCAACTTCATCCTGCAGCACGCCGTTGAAACCAAAGGCATGAGCTACCAAACCATCCAGGAGGCCCCGCAGCGGTTTGTCGCCACCGATCCGGAGGCCTGGAACAGTGACATAGAGCCGGGTCGCGCCTATACACCCTTTACCCACCAAATCGAGAAGCAGCGGCCTTGGCGCACGCTCACCGGACGCCAGCAGTTCTACATCGACCACCCCTGGTTCCTGGAATTCGGCGAGGCGCTACCCATCCACAAACCGCCCCAGGACGACCCCAAGTTCCCCCTCTACTGGAATACACCGCACGGCCGCTGGTCCATCCACTCTACCTGGCGTGACAACCGCTACATGCTCCGCCTGCAGCGGGGACTCCCCATCGTCTACCTTCACCCCGATGAAGCGACCTCCCGAGGCATCCAGGACAACGATTGGGTGCGCGTTTACAATGACGAGGGGCAAGCAGTCGTCAAGGCCAAGATCAAGCCGGCCGAGATGGCTGGTCGGCTCACCATGTACCATGGCTGGGAGAAGTATCTTGGTTTCCAGGAGGGCGGTTGGCAGTCACTCTCCTATATAAAGATCAAGCCCACGCAGCTCGTGGGCGGATATGGGCACCTGAACTTCCGCCTCAATTACTGGGGCCCCACGGGTAATAACCGCGACATCAAGGTCGAAATAGAGCGCTATGAAGGGCCAGTCGCCGCTTACGAACCACTCATCAAGCCGATGGATATCTAGGGAGGTAGCCAAAGATGTCATCACATCAATACGCGGTAGTCCTGGACCTCAACAAGTGTATCGGCTGCCAGACCTGCACCATCGCCTGCAAGAAGCAGTGGACCGATGGAGATGGAATGGGCGCGATGTACTGGAACAACGTCGAGACCCAACCGGGTACTGGCTACCCCCGCGGGTATCACACCATGGGAGGCGGTTTTGACGAGCAGCGCAACTTGCGCCCGTCGTCCCTGCCCACGGCCGAAGACTACGGCGTTCCTTTCGAGTACGATTACAGCCAGCGGCTTTTCGGCGGACGCAAGAAGCCCGTCATGCCTGACGTCAAACCAGAATACACGCCCAACTGGGACGAGGACGTCGGCGGCTTCGAAAGAGGCAATCCATATTACTTCTACCTCCCCCGCCTTTGCAATCACTGCACTCATCCAGCCTGTCTCGAAGCCTGCCCCCGGGGAGCCATCTACAAGCGCCAGGAAGACGGCATAGTCCTCATCGACCAGGAGCGTTGTCGGGGCTATCGTCATTGCATCGAGGCATGCCCCTACAAGAAGATCTACTTCAACGAGGTGACAGGTACGAGCCAGAAGTGCATCTTCTGCTACCCCCGCCTCGAACGGGGTACAGTTCAGGCCTGCATGGCCCAGTGCCCAGGCCGCATCAGGTTCGTCGGGCTCCTCGACGACCCAGACTCCCCCGTACACAAACTGGTCCGAGTCCACCGCGTGGCCCTGCCTCTTTTCCCTGAGAGAGGGACCCATCCAAACGTCTTCTACGTGCCGCCCTTCTCGCCACCCCGCACCGGGCGTCCCGATGCTGGAGTGCTGGACGACCCCCGTTTTCCCCTCGACTACCTCAAGTACCTCTTCTCAGATGCAGTCGTTCCGGTCCTCAGCAAGCTTCACGGGGAACTTCTCAAGGCCCAGGAGGGAGGCCGCAGCGAACTGCTGCAACTCCTCATCGGCCGCACCGCTAAAGATCGCTTCCAAATCGTCCCGGAGAAAGTCCGTAAGGCTACGCCAGGACCGGTGTCCGATGCGCTGCCCGATGACCCGGCCGGCCCTCCGTTGACTATCGTGTCCACCTCCACGAAGGAAGATTGAACATGCAAAGGAACCTCTCTGTCCTGCTCATTCTCGCAATGGTCGCCTCGCTGCAGACGGGGCTCAGTGCAGAGCCCCGCATCGGGGCTCTCACCATCCCCACCGGCACCGCTCCCGGACCAGTGACAGGCGACGTTGCGCTCAGCCCGGCCGACCCCGTCTGGACCTACGCAGTTCCGGTCGAGGTGGGTCTCCATCGCACGCCCTCGCTCTATTCCGGCGGTCTCTTCGACAACGGTAGAAAGCCTCGGACCACGCTCCGATTATTGGGCTTACCCGACAACCGGATAGCGTTGCAACTCACCTGGGAAGATTCCACCCCGCACTCTTCCGAAAGCCTGGCAAGCCTGACCGATCGCGGTGCCGACCACATCTACAAGACCCGCACCAGCGCGCCGGAGAGGTTTCCGGATGCCGTTTGCGTGATGGTTCCCCAGCGCCGCGGCCCTCACGAACGCTACCCGTCCCTGATGATGGGCGATCCGGAGAACCCCGTGGACCTCTACTTCTGGAAGGAGGGGCGCGGCTTCGAGCATCTCACCGGCAGCGGGCGCGGGACCGTGGCCGCGGCTGGTGCGGACGCCCCTCCCGGACAAGTCGTGGTTTCCCCCAGCGGCGATGGCTGGCAGGCCACCTGGATACTCCCCGACATAGCCCCGGCAACGCCGCTGGCCTTCGCCGTCTGGGATGGCGACGATCAACAACGGGACGGCCTCAAGTACTTCAGCCTCTGGTACGAGGTGGGACCTTGAATCTAGAAGCCACCGATACCCTCGCTCTCGCTGCCTTCGAAGAGGCCCTCCTCTGGCAATTCCTCCACCACTTACACCGAGCGCCGGACGACCGCCAGTGGCAGTGGCTCCAACGCCCGGAAACGGCTAAGACCTGGCAGATTCTCAACGTCACTCTGGAGTTGGCTCTGGCTGAAGAACTCCCCTTGCCCCCTTCCCTAGCGGCCTACCAGGACGACCATCTTCACACCTTCGAGGTTGGCGCTCCGGCGCCGCCTTGTCCACTAGTAGAGCATCACTGGATACCCCACCGTCCGGCCTCAGTGGTCCTGGCAGAGAATGCCAGATTCTTCAGCCATTTCGGCCTCAAACCCAGCGGTTCTTCCGGCGAAACAGCAGACCAGCTCCGCTTCCAGTTGGAGTTTATGGCCCATCTCTGCAACATGGCCTCCCGACTCTACGGGGAGGACTCCACGGAACTGGCGGGCCAGGCCCTTACCGCAAGCCGTGACTACCTCACGCTCCACCTCCTCTCCTGGCTGCCTACCGCCGCCGAAAGTCTCAATCAGAGTTTTCCCAAGGCCTGGTATAGTGTCTGGATGACTGGCACCGCCAGGGCCGCCCAGGCACTGGCCGCGTAGAAGCAGGGGCATCCATGCGCTCAGGTGGCCGGTCAACGACACTTCCTCATGGGATCATTGACACTTTGTCCCGTTCAGGAGTACGGTCAACCTCGAATAGCTGATGAGGTTCGAGATGAAGAAGAGGCACATTGCTGACGAGGTCTCCCGGCTCGGTGCCATGGATTGGGACAGGCGACTCTTCGACTCGTTGATTCCCCTGGGAGGACCGTTATGAGCCCGAAGATATCGAAGGACACACGGCTTTCGGCCCTTCTTGCCGAGCACCCGGGCCT
>CALGBT010000031.1 GCA_937884235.1 uncultured Pseudomonadota bacterium | reverse complement strand
CAGGATGACCTTGGTCTTCTCGTCCTGGCCGAAATACTCGAGGATTTCGGGGATGCTCACGTCCCGGGCATTGCCATTGCTGGCGTATTTACTAAAGCCCATTCCCCGCTCCCGCAGATTGAGATTCAGGACTTCGGCAACCCCGCCGCTCTGGGCCAGAATCGAAACGCCACCGGGTACCATGGGGGTGAAGGTGAAATTGGCGTAGAGATTGACGGCCGGGTCTGAATTCATGACGCCCTGAGAGTTGGGTCCATAAACCCTGATGCCATATTTGCCCGCAATTTCCATGACTTCGTCTTCAAGCCGGGCTCCTTCACCGCCCACTTCCCGGAAACCGCCGGAGTGGATAATGGCGAATTTGACGCCCTTCTTGCCACACTCTTCCATGGTCTGTGGCACATAGGTATTGCGAATACAGATGTTGACCAGGTCCACGGGCCCGGGAATATCCAGAACCGAGGTATAGGCTTTCAGGCCCAGGACTTCACCACCTTTGGGATGGACCGGGTAGACGCCCCCTTTGAAGCCATATGCCAGAATGTTGGTGACGACGCGATGGCCGATGGTGAGTTCCCGATTAGAAGCACCGATTACCGCCACTCCGCGGGGATTGAACAACGGGTCGAGGGGGTGGGTCATAGTGTCTCTCCAGATTCGGATTGAGTGTCAGCGGCCAAGGCGAACAGGGCCGCTCCTAATGCTCCAATTGTTTGTGGCGAGGGCGGCAAGAGAACCTTCCGGCCCAGTCGCTGCTCCATTAATTCGGCCACCAGAGAGTTGTGTGCAACCACGCCGCCGGACATCACCACATCACCGTCGAGGGGGCCAATCTCCACAACTCGCTGCACAACGGACTGCAATGCTCCCCTGAGGATCCCGGCCAGCGGACGGCCTTCTCGCATCCGGGCGAGGACCTCGGTCTTGCTGAAAACCGTGCAGAAGCTACCGAGTTCGACGGTCTCGGTTGAGGAACTTGCCAAGCCACTGAGCTGCGACAACTCGACTCCCAGCCGTTCGGCAATCTCCTCGATGAATGCCCCGGTGCCGGCAGCGCACTTCCGGTTCATCTTGAAATCGATGGTGTTGCCCTGCTCGTCCAGCCGGATGATCTTGTTGTCCTGGCCGCCAATGTCGATGATGGTGATGGGCATTGGGAAGTAGTGGAAGCAACCCCTGGCGTGGCACCCGATTTCAGTCTTGGTGGCGGTGGCAAAAGGTACGTTGTGACGGCCAAATCCAGTGGCGGTTGCTGCCACCATCTGGTCCATTGTCAGCCTCTGCCTGGTGAGCACCGCGTCCAGGCAGTCCTGAGCTACGAGAGCGAGGTCAACCCCGGTCCGGGCAACACCTTCAGCGACGATTGTCTGCTGGCCATCGAGGACAACGATCTTCACCGCAGAGGCTCCCACATCGACGCCGACATAGAGCTTCCGGGTTTCTTCCTGCTTCACTGCTACCCCCGCTGAGCGAGCTGTTCGGCAAAAGCCTCAATGGCCGTCCGTGACTGTTCGGCAGAGTAGCACCGCAAATCGTTGAGGTCCCCGTTAATGGTCAATGAGCGGACCCCGGTACCGGCCCGCAACCGCTCTGGCATGCCGTAGCGGTTATTGGAGTTGTTGGGGCAGGTCTTGGCATCGTGAAAGAGAATGCCGTCGACCTTGTAGGTCTCAAGCATGTCGCGGATGTATCGTTCCTTCTCGTCCTCGGAGCGGACGATGAAGAGTTCGGTATAAGCCCGGGCCATGCTGTTGAACGGGTCAGCTGGGTCGAGCTGGTCGAAGACCCATGAGTTGCAGTAGGTGGAGGCAACAACGCACGTGTCCAGGGACGCAAAGAGCCCGGAGTGGTCTCGGAGCTTGCCCCAGACTGGCATGCCGTCCCAGTAGAGGCGGAACTTCTCGCCATCCACCGCGGCCACGCCTTGTGCCACCCGCTCTTCCATTTCGGCGAGGAGTTGTTCGTAATAGCGATTCGCCCTTTCGTCCCCGCGCAGCACCACAGCGGGGCCCATGTGGATACAGGCATCGAAGAAAGTGAGGGGAGAGGGGGTTGCGGCGCCGGTAAGAAGGACCTTCTTCCAGAGGACACTGGTTTGACGCGATTCCGCAACCACACGACCCAATTCGGCCTCGTCAAGGCTCTTGCCAGTAACCTTCTCCAGAGGAGCAATGAGTTGCTCCATCTGAGAGGCGACGGAGCGAATGTGGGCCTCGGTAACTTCACCAACGCCGCGATGGGTGTGAACCCCGACGATGGGAACGTCGAACTCACGCTGATAGAACTGGAACCAGTCCTGCACGTCCCGACACTGGTTTGTGTTGTAGACCAGTACGTCGGGCCGGGGGATCGATTCAATGCCGGGGTACGCGGTGGCCAGCGGGGTGAAGCCTCTCTTGTAGGCGCCGACGTCGCTGGTGAGATAGGAGCAGATTTCGGGCGAGTAGCCCAGGGAATTCGCCACCGGAATGCATTCGGCCGAGGCCCTGGTGGCCCCCAGCATGGCGGCGTGATTCTCCGGGAACCATACCAGGAAGCCCATGGCCCTGAGGATCTCGGCGGGGCCGACGCTGGTGCACCAGGCGACCTTCCGCTCACCAGTCCTGGCGGCAGCGTCCAGTTCACGAAAATAGTCTTCCATCAGGCCTTTCATGGCCTTGCCTGCACGAATCGGCTTGTAGGCTTCTTTCATTCCGGGTATCTCCGCATCATCAGGTCCACTTCCAGTGGCCAACCAACCGCCACGAACACGCCCCGCAAACAGGCGGCTCGCCCCGGCCCCGGCGGGCCTGCAACAGCGGCTCCCCGGGCCGGACCTGCGCCAATATACCTGCTCACCCTACCCTGATCAAGGTCTCTTTTCGCGCGCGGGCGTGCGGGCGCATAGTCCTTGACTTCGCGGTGCCGGGTTGTGTCTACTAGGGCCCGTTGGAGTGGATATCTCAGGGAGGTGGTTATGAGCGGCAAGACGGTATTGTTCCCTAAGGCGAGGATTCCTTACGGAACCTGGGGCAGCAGCTTTTTCCCCGCATGGCAGACATCGGCGCTGGCAGAGGTGAACATCGGCCAGTTTGCCGGGGAATCAATGAACCGGATTCTGGGGCTACGCAAGGTTCCGGCGAGGGAGCTTGACTATCTGATCATCGGCTCCACAATCCCCTGGCACTACAAGTTCTGGACGGCACCGATGGTGGCTAGTTGCATGGGCGTGCGAATCCCCGGCTACCATGTGGAGCAGGCCTGTGCAACCGGACTGCAGGCAGTCGTCATGGCCGGTGCCGAGGTCGAGATTGGCTCCCAGAAGGTGGTTGGAGTCTGCACCTTTGACCGCACCAGCGATTCCCCTGTGGGTGTCTTCCCCGAACGGCGTGCCCACCGCCGCACCGAAGTTCTGGCCGACGTCTGGGATAACTTCGGTTTCGACCCGGCGACGGGGCATTCCATGATCACCACGGCCGGCAACGCCGCCCGCAAGTACAAGCTGGAGAAGCGTGAGGTCGACGAACTGGCGTACCACCGGTACGTGCAGTATTTCGCGGCCAAAGACTCAGGTTTTCTGGACCGGATTCTGGTCCCCCTTGAAGTACTCAACGTTGCGGGCAAACCTCTGGGGGTGGTTGACGACGACTACGGTATTCGCCAGCTCACCCTCAGCTCAATCCGCGAGA
>CALGBT010000030.1 GCA_937884235.1 uncultured Pseudomonadota bacterium | reverse complement strand
CGCTCGCGGGGAAGCTGCTCAAGAATGTCGGGCCGGGCGGCTGTCCCGAGAATCACCTTCTCGGCGCCGCGGTCAAGCCAGCGCCGGGCGGCCTCTACCGAACGAATTCCGCCGCCCACCCGGCAGGTGGCCAGTTGGCACAGTTCCGCAATGAGTTCTTCGTTCTGTCCCCGACCCAAGGCCGCGTCCAGATCGATGACCGCGACTTCACCGACAACGCCAAATCGTGTTGCCAGCGGCCGCGGGTCACCAGCCTCCAGGGCCAGGTCTCGGCCACCGATGAGCTGTACGGATTGCCCACCCGCCAGATCAATTGAGGGAACGATCATCTTCTTACCTCCACGCCGTGGCGAGCCAGGTATTCGCGGAGCGAACCGACCGTGGTCTCGCCAAAATGAAAGATCGATGCTGCGAGCACCGCCGAGGCTCCGGCCTGCAGGCCTGCCAGCAAGTGCTCAGGCGTGGACGCGCCTCCCGAGGCGATGACCGGGACATTCACCGCCGCGCTGACTGTGCGCAACAGATCGAGGTCATAGCCAATGCGCGTGCCGTCGCGGTCCCAGCTAGTGAGCAGAATCTCCCCGGCCCCCAGCTCCGCGGCCCGGCAGGCCCAACCCACGGCATCCAACTCGAGACGCTCTTTGCCCGACAGGATGACCACCTCCCACCCCGTGTCAGCAGCGTTGCGGGCGGCATCGATGGCAATGACGGTGCACTGCCGACCGAAGCGCTCGGAGATCTCGGTGAGCAACTCCGGGCGTCGAACTGCCGCCGTATTGATGCCCACCTTGTCGGCCCCGGCCACCAGGAGAGCCTGGGCATCATCGGCCTCCCGGACGCCACCACCGACGCAAAGCGGAATGGAGAGCTGCGCCCGCACTGCGGCCACTGTCTCCCGAGCAGTGCGGCGACCTTCGGGAGTGGCCGAGACGTCCAGCAGAATCAGTTCGTCAGCCCCCTGGGCCTCGTACTCGGCGGCCAGGGCAATGGGGTCACCTGCGTCCCGCAGCCCATGAAAGCGAACACCCTTAACGACCCGCCCGTCCCGTACATCGAGACAGGGAATTATGCGTGCTGCCAGCATCATTCACCTCCCTGCCGGGCCCGTTCGACCCAGCGCGTGAGCAGTGCCTGGCCGAAGTCCCCCGAGAGCTCAGGATGGAATTGGCAGGCGAGGACCGGGCCCCGCTCGAGGGCGGCAACAAATGGTCCGGCGTAATCGCACCACGCGGCCATCCACCCCGGGGGGGCAGCTTCCAGGCGAAAGGAGTTGGCGAAGTAGGCGTAGCCTGCTTGCAATAGCTGGCAACCGGGGTCGGCCTGGATCTTGTTCCAACCCATCTGCGGTACCCGCACTGAGTCGGGGTATCGGGTGACCATACCGGGGAACACTCCCAGACCGGGCACCCCCGGACTCTCCTCGGAACCTTCCGCCAGCAGTTGCAGACCGAGGCAGACGGCCAGGGTCGGCAGACCGGCGGCAATGCGCTCCTGAAGGGCGGGGACCATTTCGTCCCGCACCAGCTTCCCCATGGCCGTGCCCAGCGCACCCACGCCTGGCAACACGGCTGCCGGTGCCGTGAGCACTTCGGCGGGGGACCTGGCCAGCCGAGGCCTTGCTCCGCTGCGCTTCAGGCCCGCCAACACCGAGGCCAGATTGGCGGTGCCGGTGGCCACTACCACGACGTCGAGTTCCATTAGAGTGCTCCCTTGGTACTGGGCACAACATCGGTGCCATCCAGTGCCACTGCCTGACGCAATGCCAGGGCCAAAGCCTTGGCCGCGGCTTCCGCCCGGTGGTGGTCGTTTTCGCCGGCCAGCACCGTCAGGTGGATGCAGTTGCGGCTGGCAAAGGCGAGGGATTGGAAGAAATGGGGGACGTTCTCGCACGCCAGGCTGCCTAGCATTTCACGTTTGAGCCCGAGGTTGATGGCGGCGCAAGGGCGGCCAGACAAGTCTACCACCCCTCGGCAGAGCGCCTCGTCAAGGGGCGCATAAGCGGAGCCGAAGCGGACGATGCCCCGCCTCTCGCCCAGCGCCTGGTCCAGGGCTTGCCCGAGGGCCAGAGCGCAATCTTCGGCGGTGTGGTGGTCGTCAACCTCCAGGTCGCCGGAGCACTGCAGCTTCAGGTCGAAGCGAGCATGGCGGGACAGGGCGGTGAGGAGATGGTCGAGGAAGCCAATTCCCGTATTGATCTCCGTTTCGCCGGAGCCATCGAGGACCAGGGTAACCTGGATGTCAGTCTCCAGAGTCTTGCGTGTCAACGTGGCTGTGCGTTTCTTCATGGCAGTCTCTCCATAAGTTCGTCAAAGTTTGAAAGGACCAGCGCGGCGCCAGCAGCCTGCAATCTGCTGCGGTCCTCAGCGCGGGCACCGGACAGGAAACCGAGGGGCAGCACACCGGCCCGGCGATCGGCAACCAGGTCGTCGGGGGTGTCACCAACCATCCAGGCGCGACTGAGCCCCATCTTCTGCAGTGCTAGCAGGACCGGGGCAGGGTCGGGCTTAAGCGGTGCGTCTTCCATGCAGACGAGGACCTGGAAGTAGCCCGCAGTACCGGTCATCTGCAGAAACCGTTGGGCATCAGCGCGGGGGCGACCGGTGACGATGCCCAGGGGTAGGCGGCGGGCCAGTGCGGCGAGAGTATCGAGGGATGGAATGAGCGTCTCAGTCCGCCAGAGTCCGGCCTGCTTGCCAGTTCCCTGGTAAAGCTCTTCAAAGCGCTCTTTGGCCTGCTCCAGAGAAATCTCGATGCCCGCCCGGGAGACCAGGCGGCGCGTCACCTCCCAGTCGTTATTGGCCCCGGGTTCCGTCTTGGCAGCACGAATGTCCGGGCCGTCGACGGCCACGCCCCAGGTCGCGGCGGCACCGCGTATCGCCTCGTGATAGCTGGCGGAAACGTCGGCCAATACCCCGTCCATATCGAAGAGGATGACCTCTGGCTGGAGGCATGTTTCCAGTCCGTCGGTGAGCCGTTTCAGCTCGTCACTCCTCCCCGGACAGGTGATCCGAAGGAACTTCTCCAAGCCCGGGCGGTGGGCGAAATGTCGAATGGCGATGCCCAGCGCGCCCAGAGCCGCATGTAGCCATGCGGCTTGCTCGGTTTCACAACAGATGAAATTCGCCTGCGAGGGAGTGGGGGCCAGCCCCAACCTGGTTGCCAGTTCTTCCAGTTGAGAGCGCTCGGCTCTGGCCGCGGCCACATACCCGCTGGCATCAGCTGGCCAGTTGCGGAGCACTTCCTCGGCCAGGGCAATGGAAGGTGCCGAGAGCGAGTAAGGATTGCCGGCAGCGCGCAAATTGGCGATGGTCGATGGACTGGACAGGGCATAGCCAACTCGTAGGCCCGCCAATCCCCCCGCTTTGGAAAAGGACCGCAGGACCACGCTGTTGGGCAGTTCCAGCGCCGCTGCGGTGAGGTCTTCGTCGGCAAAATCGCCGTAGGCCAGGTCAACCAGCAAGAGACATTTCGGGCAGGCAGCCGCCAGCGCTCTGAGGTCGTCGGCGGTGGCCACGCCGCCCGTGGGGTTGTTGGGAGTCACCACCGCCAGCACTCCAGCCTGGTCCCCAGCAGCATCAATAAACCCTTGCCGAGGAAAGGGGCCTCTCCGCCAGGGCACCGGTCGTAGGGGGGCCCCACTAAGCTCGCCATAACGAGGAATCATCTCGAAGGTGGGGTCGGCCAGGATGATGGGGTTGTCCGGCCCGGCATAGACGCGCAGGCATCGGTCAATGGCATCGTCGGCCCGGCTGTTGGCAGAACGCAGTCTGCTGGCTGGCCGTGGCGCGTCGCCAGCAACTGCTGCAGGACGCTGGTGTCGGGGTAGCGGCGCAGCAACTCCGGACCAGACTTGCCAAGGACTGCGGCCAGGTCCAGAGCGGGGGGGATCCCCTCGTTGCCGTCCAGAAGCAGGTCGATGTGCGCAGGTCGGGCCGGCGGTCGATAGGGGCCGGCACGGACTGCCGGATTGGCTGCCTGAAGGGTCTGGTTGTGGGTCTTCATCTCCCCTCCTAGACAACAATCTGGGCCAACTCGCTGACCACGATGTCGGTGCCACCCTGGGCTCGGATCTCCGGGATGACGGTGGCCAGCAATTCCCTGGGTACCGCCGCCTTGACAGCGTATCCCGTCTCCTTGTGCAGGTGGGAGACGGTGGGTTCGCGCATGCACGGGAGAACGGCAATGACTTTGTCCAGATCGGCCCCGCTGACGTTGACCTCCACCATGACCCGACGCCGGGCCTCCAGAACCGAGCGGAGGAGGAGCGTTAGCTTCTCCATCTCCGGTCGCTTGGTGGCGCTGGCAAAGGCCTGTTTGCTGGCGTAGAGCCTCGTGCTCGAGGTCATCAGCTCATCGAAGATCTCGAGGCCGTTGGCGCGGAGCGTATCGCCGGTGGCGGTGTTGTCGACGACACAATCGGCATCTTCCGGCGGGAAGACCTCCGTCGCGCCGTAAGATCGCAGGACGCGGGCCTTGTAGCCGCGCTTCGCAATCCATCTGGTGGTCAGCCGTTCGTATTCTGACGCCACCAATCGGAGCCCGCCCTGGTCCGCGGTTGCGATAATGGAAGGTGGTGCGGCCGCGACGATGCTTACGGGGTCAAGGCCGGTATCGAGCAACTCCACAATCTCTGCTCCCAACTCCGCCACCCAGTCCGCACCGGCAAAGCCGACATCACGGGAGCCGATGTGGAGCATCTCAACAATGTTCTGCGGGCGCAGCATCTTGACCGAGTAGCCCGGTAACGAAAGGGTGGGGCGGTAGTCTCGGGCCCCGGCACGGACCTCAATGCCAGCCCCGGCCAGGAGCTTCAGCACCGCGGTCTGCATATGACCTTTGGGTAGTGCCAGTTGAATAGTGGATTCGTCTGTGGCTGGTGCCATGTGGTCTCCTACTCTGTCAGGCGACCTCGGGGCGGCACTGGCCCTTTAAAGACCAACGCCGGCCCGAGGCCGGCGTCGATAGCGTCTCTAAATGCGGACTACGCCATCACCCGGCCCTCGGGGCGCAATAATGATGATGATGATGATGGTGTCGCACGCAACTCATAGGCTCAGTGTGCGTTTGGCAATGCGAGTTGTCAACTGGAAATGTGCCGGGCTACTTGACATGATGCCCTCTTCCCGGCTGCGCCGGGGTTCTCCCACGGGGAGAAAGAGCCGTTGTGCTGCCGTGCCAAATCAGGTGCGGGGGGCGAGCACGCGCGTCCCCCCGTGGGGGGACCGGCCCGCCGCGCGGGCCGAGGGGGGCATCATGGGGCGGGGGACGTCTTCCCTTCAGGCATCTCGCAGCACCTCAGGATTCTCTCGAGCACTAGGGCAGTAGCTCGCAGAACCTCTTCATCGCTGAATCGCAAGACGCGAAATCCTTGTGCTTGAAACCATGAATCGCGCGCAGCGTCTTCACCACCGCGTTTCGAATGGCCCGGTCCGTCCACCTCAATGATGAGGCGCTCACTCAGGCAAGCGAAGTCAGCAATGAAATTGCCCATTGGGTGTTGCCTGCGAAACTTGAAGCCCCCTGCACGCCTTGCCCGCAACCGACTCCAGAGGACTCTCTCTGATTCAGTAGCGTGTCGCCGAAGTTCCTTTGCCCTAGCTGTGTTGTCCATCATCTCCTCCGATTGGTAGAAAGCAGAGTCACTCTCTATATCGGTGGTTCGAGGTGTGATGACACGTTCTTGGGCGGATTTTCTCGCCATGATGCCCTCTTCCCGGCTTCGCCGGGGTTCTCCCACGGGGAGAAAGAGCCGTTGTGCTGCCATGCCAAATCAGGT
>CALGBT010000029.1 GCA_937884235.1 uncultured Pseudomonadota bacterium | reverse complement strand
GTGTGGGAGATGGACGCTGCCGAGCTTTCCACAACTGGGGCCGCGCCTCATTAATGTTGACAATTTCCCAGTTGTGGCCGATTTTTGTTCGTGAAAGACGAGCTTTCTAACATCAGCCTGATTCAGGTGCGAGAGGCTTTCGTGGGCGGTGTAGTACATCGTGGCCACGCGGATGCAAGTCTGCTGCCATGGACATCGATGGATTTGGGTGCTTTGGCCGGGCTGGTGGCCTTCTGGTTGTTCAAGTCGGCCGCGATTCTCGCAGACTTCTCGCAGCGGCACTTTGCCATGAGGTTGAGCATCCCGGACCTGCTCGAGCAGCAGTGGGCGATGTTCTGGTTGGGAAGGGTTGCTACTGGAGTTGCTCCGAGTATTCATTACACGCCGCTGTTGAACTCTCCCGTCGGCGTTGACTATTTCGGGGCGAGCCCGAACTACTTGCATTGTTTCATCGGCGGCGTGCTGCGCAGTTGGATGAGTGGGGTTGCGGCTGCCAATGCCGTGGCGTTGGCAGCCGTTCTCTTCTCCATGGTCTCATTCTACGTTCTCTTTCGGCGAGTAGCACTCTCCCGGCTAATTGGCTTGCTGGTCACCATTCTGGTGGCCAGTTACTCGCTTTTCTTTGACAACCAGATGCTGGATGTAAGCCTCTGTAATGTTGGGTTTGTTGTCCTCAGCCTGCACTTCTGGTTGAAGACGGTGGAGCGGCCCCATTGGCGCACCTCCGTGGCGGCGTTAGTCATGGGTTTGCTGACCGGAATAGGCCACCTGTACTATCTGGCCATGTTACTGGGCATTTTGAGTCTGGCGGTTCCCTTTCTGGCCCATAGAGAGTTTGTTGGTGGGACCGGAGCGAAGTGGTCGGCTCTTTGGACCGTCGCCCTCTTGACCGCCATTGCTTTGGCGGTTGCCTTCACATTGTGGGGGAAGCTGGGGACCATTTTGGCTGTGCGGGCATCAGGCGGTGCTCCAATCCAGCTCATGCCGCGCAGTTTTGAACGGAGCGAGTTTTTCCTGGTTTCTCTTGCCTTTGCAGCTCTTCTGGGCGTGGTTTGGACGCTGCGTCGTCAGACCAGCGACCGGGTCTGGCTCTGGCTGTTGCTCACCATGGTACTCTTCCTGGTTTCCTTTGGTGACCGGACGCTGGCCTCAACAGAGCCCATTGCTGGCAGCCGTAGTGTGCCGCCATTGCTACTGGGCAGGCTGCTGCGTTTGATCCCCCTGGGGTGGCGTTTCACGCAACCGGACCGGATGGTGGTGGGGACGCTCGCTTGTGCCGGAGTTCTGGCCTGTTTTGTCTGGCGTGGGTTTGTCCAGCATCAGTACTCTGTCCCCTGGTTACGGAGTTGGGGCCGCAAAGCCTCGGTCTTCACCGCCGGGATCTGCATTCTGATGCCGGCTCTCGGCACCTCTACTCCCTTTCGCATGCCGGGTTCCTTCCTGCAGCAAACGACCAGCGCTGGGCGCCCGATGACCGGAACAGTGGAGACCACCGTTGCCTTCAACGGCTGCCAGTTCGGACGGGGGCGTGAGGGAGTTAAGGTGGCTGGCGCACCGGTGCTGGAAAGGTACCTGTGGCCCTTTTTGCCGCTTGAATACATAGTGCTTCCTCCCGTGCCGCAGGTGCTGGCCGAGCTCGCTGACGACCCCGACCCAATGGCCGTCATGGAAGTTGGCGGCGGTGCGCATGGCCTGTCGGTCTACTTCCAGACGTTTCACGGCAAGGGCGTCGGGGGATATCACCTGCCGGAGCATTTGCGCGGTCGGTTCTGGAAATCCCCTCTCACCCTGGCCGAGGAGGAGATCCAGCTTCGACAGTCCTACGGCTCACTTGCCCCCGAGCGGCTGCGGAAGTTAAACGTCCGTTACATCATTCGCTTCGAAGGTGACAACCCTGCCGATGCCAGAAGTTGGTGTCCTGATCCCCGGCATGTCGCCCGCGCCCTGGACGCGCTCACGGCCCCTCACCTGCAGCTCGTGCATGACGATGCAATTGTTAAAGTGTGGCAGGTTTCGCTGCCGCCTGACCAGTCGCCGTTGAAGGATGGGGCGGAGTCGCGGGGTGTCACGGGCCGCTAAGTGAATGACAATTGCAACGTGCCATGATAGTCTGAAAAGCAACGGGGCGGCGTGTCCTGCCTCTCCCAGAAGCGAGGTTTCAGTCCCATGCCGGAGGCGGTGAAGTTCCGAAATTCAGTGTCGGACAGTTTGCTTCCGTGGAACCGGCGGGACTTGTACGCGATGGTTGGTCTGGTCGCGTTCTGGCTCTACAAATGCTCGGTTATAATGGCGGATTTCAGTCAGCGCCATTTCGCCATGCGGCTGACCGTCCCAGATCTGTTCATGGAGTTCTGGAGCACGTTCTGGCTGGGACGGGTTGCTCGAGGGATGGCGGAGAGTATTCACCACAGCCCGCTGTTGAACTACCCTATCGGTGCGAACTATTTTGGCGCTCGCCCCAACTATCTGCATTGCATGGTCGCAGGCTGGTTTCATATCCGTTGGGGGGGGGTATTCGCAGCCAATCTCGTGGCGTTAGGAGCGATCCTCTTCTCCTTGTTTGCCTTCTATGTTCTCTTCCGGCGGCTGGCTGGTTCGCGGCTGGTGGGGATTGTGCTTTCAATAGTGGTGGCGAGTTACTCACTGCTCTTCGACAATCAGTTGCTTGACATCAGCCTGTGCAATGCCGGCTTTCTCGCACTCTCGCTGCACTTCTGGTTGAGGACCATTGACAAGCCCCATTGGCGCACTGCCGTTTTCGCCACCATATTCGGGCTACTGACGGGCGTCAGTCATCTTTACTATCTGGCCATTTTGATTGGGATGATGTTGCTGGCCGTTCCTTTTCTCGCTCACGCCGAGTTTCGCAGCAAGGCCGGGCCGAGACACTCAACCCTTTGGGCGGTTGGAGTCCTGGTTGCCATTGGTGGCCTGGTTATGGTCGCCCTGTGGGGACCCATGGCCACTATCCGGGCAGTGAGCGCGTCCGGCAGCGTCGACCCGCAAATAGTGCCCAGGAACTTCACCAGACCGGAGTTTCTGATGTACTGCCTGGCACTGGCTGCGCTCATCGGGGGGGGCTGGAGTTTGCGCAAGAAGGTGGGGCGCAGTGGCCTCTTCTGGACTGTTTGTGCTATCCTGCTCTTCGTGTTCTCCTTAAGTGACCGGACATTTGTGTCACTGCAGGCCATCGGCAGGCTTTACCCCATACCTGAACTTCCGCTAACGGAACTGCTCCGCCACATTCCCTTCGGATGGCGCTTTACACAGCCTGATCGACTGGTAGTAGGGTCGCTCATCAGCGCGGGTTGCCTGGCTGCCGTTCTCTACCGTGGTTTTGCCCGGACGGAGTTCCCACTCTTTCGGACTTCGGTGAGCAAGGCCTTCGTCTTCCTAGCGGCCGTCTGCATTGTGATGCCCGCGTTGGGCGTTTCAACTCCTTATCGAATGACTTCGGCAATCTTCTCTTTGACGACCAGTGGAGGGCGATTCCCGATATCTGCGGCGGATCAGACCGCGTCCCATCCAACCTGTGTATCGGGAATGGGGCGCCAGGGGTTCCGCGTTGCCGGTGTGCCAGTTCTCGAGAGGTATATCTGGCCGTTCCTGCCGCTGGAGTACTTTGTCATGCCAGCCGTGCCCAAGGTCCTGGCGGACCTCGCCGACGACCCGGAACCCATGGCCATCATGGAGGTCGGCGAGGTGCGATTCATGTCCGTCTATTTGCAGACATTCCACGGTAAAGGCAACGGGGGCTTTCAGCAGCCCGAGCATCTGCGCGGCTCCACCCCGTATTCTGCTTTGACCATCGCCGAGGAGGAGATCCAGAAGGACGAGAACTACGATTCCCTTTCGCTTTCTCGGCTCAAGGCGATGGATGTTCGGTATGTCATTCGCTTCGAAGGGGATAACCCTGATGCCCTTGGCCCCTGGTGTCCGAGCCCAGAGCTCCTGGTGCCTGCCATGGAGGCTCTGTCGGCACCCCATCTGCAACTGGTGCACGATGACGGAGTCATCAAAGTCTGGAAGGTGGACCGCGCATACTCGCCGCCTGATGATTGACACAACCGCGGGCTGGAAGTTGTCCCACATGGAGGTTATGATGGGGCCGAATCTGACCTGAGAAGGGAGTCGACTCTGTTTGTCGGCGAGGAGAGGTAAATGCATAAGGTTCTTGGCTTGTGCGCTGCAAGCGTGATGCTTCTGGCGTTGGCAGCATGTTCCAGTGAGTCAGGTGAAAAGGCCGATGTGGCCTTTGACCCGGATCTCATGGTGCCGGAGGTTGTTGCCGATGTCCCCGGTCTCCCTGGTGATGCCGGTGGCGACGTGGCTGTCGACCTGGGCGTTCCGGCTGATGCTAAGGACCAGGAGACCTCCGTTGACGCAGTTGACGATGTGGCCGAGGTGGTCGAGCAACCCTTCGTAGAGGTTGCCGAGTCGGTTGTGAGCAGCGACGCTCCCGCCTGTGAGGGATGCGTTGTTGTCCAACACGATGCCTGGGATGGCAGCTGGGAACCCGCGGGGCCCAACCAGGGGACCTACGACTTCCCGTGGACCGACGAACAGGGCAATGCCTGGACCTTCTACTTCCGGCCATGGATGCGATTTCGCGTTCCTCATCCAGGGACTATCAACCGCATCCTGTTCTACACCGCCGGCGGCGCCGGCGCGCTGGAGGTGCAACTCTCTACCGGATTCCCCGGCGGTCACCACCCCTGTCTGGATGAAACCAACGGCGAGGATTCCTACCCTATCGGCAAGCCTTTCCTGATGCCCATTTCCGCCGCTCCAGGGTGGCGTGAGGTAGACGTTTCGTCGTTGGGCCACGAGATGCTTGGCTACGATGAGTTCTTTGTGCTCTGGCGACATGCAGATGACGTGCGCGTCGGCCTGGCCCCGCCGGCACCGGTGGCGCCAGGGGATTACGGAGTCTACGGCGGGCTCATTGCCGATGCCCCCGGCGACCAGATGGCCTGCTTCTCTTCCATGGACAACTTCCAGGATCCCGATGAGAAGCCCTTGGTCTGGGTGGTGAGGGCCGAGATTGCCACTTCGGAGATCCTCGACAAACACAGCTTCACCGACCTGGGTGCAGACGGGCCGAACATCGGCGGACATGTCTCTTTTGGAGACTTCGACAATGATGGGGACCCCGACCTCCTCACCGGCGGCACCCTGTGGCGCAACGACGGCGGAGACGGGTTCGTCCAGTTGGGAGAGGAAGTTGGGCTGGCTGGACTGGGTGGTGAGACGGTCTGGGGCGACTACGACAACGACGGCTGGCGGGACATACTCGGCGTCGGCGGGATTGGTACCATCTTCCGCAATACCGGAGAGGGCTCCTTTGAGAACGTCACCGCGGTGGCGGACATCAACCTTGATGCCAACAGTCAGGGTGTTGCCTGGCTCGACATCGACCAGGACGGCTATCTCGATTTCTACTCGGCCAGCTACGGAACCCAGGCCGATGGGGAGAAGGCAACCCGTGAATTCGTCTATCTCAACAATGGTGATGGCTCTTTCACAGATATGACTGAGGAATTCGGTATCCCCGTCAAGCCCATCTATTACCACGGCCGGGGTCTCTGCCACGCCGACTACGATCAGGATGGTGATGTCGACATCTACGTGGGCAATTATCGCCTCGACCCCAATCAACTCTGGCAGAACCAGGGGGGGCTGGCCGGCTTTGAAGATGTCTCGTGGGAAGCAGGCGTCAAAGGGAACTTCGTGCAGGGGGCTTGGGGCCATGCTATTGGCCCAAGCTTCGGTGACCTC